>JBAPMH010000552.1:0-2778 GCA_049278515.1 Chthoniobacterales bacterium | reverse complement strand
TTTGCTGAGCCTGGACGGGGTTATCCTGCCAATCGTTGTTCGAGCCGAGAAGGGTTCCGTTGTTGTTGCGCAACTCCAATACCGGGTTAGCCATCACATTCGCCACCGCAGGGACAAGGCTGGGGCCGATGCCGCGCACCACTATTCGATCCGAGGCGCCGCCGTTGCCGATCATGAGACCGGCAATGATGATGTCCGCGTTGACGTCGCAAAAGGCGCGTGTGCTCAGGTTGGCGAGCTTCGAATCCGGGGCCGGATTGAGGTCATAAACTTCCACCAGGGCGGTGCCCGTGGTGTTATTATTGCCTCGGAGGATCACCGTGTAGGCTCCCGGGGAGAGAACGGCCCAGATGGCCGGCTCGAGAGTGCTGGTCGGCGCGAGGCCGGCACCCTGAATCTGCTGTTCCTGGGTGTCTCTCCAGTTGTCGTTCGTGATGGTGGCAAAGCCGGACGGACCATGCAGCTCCAGCACAGGATCGGCCAGCGCCCCGGGGATGCCGGATTGAGCCAGGGTGGGACCGACGCCCCGGACGATTACCGATTTAGGGCTGGTTCCGGTAACGATAAAACCCCCGATGCCAACCTGGTCACCCACCCCGACCGGCATGCGGGTCGAGAGCTGAATGACTTGCGAGGTCGATTGGGCGTTGAGGCCGGTCACAAGCATCGCGAGCGCGGCGCAGGCGATCAAGCGTCCCGGGACGAGCCCGGGACGACGTGAACTGATTCGATGGTAGTGCATAGGACTGCTTTCTAGTTTGTGGTTTGATGAAATCCCGGGATCCATTCTCGGAGGCCGGAGTTGATTGAGCGTTTGTAACCAGTGGCGGTAAGGAGAAACCGGCCTGACTACACCCCCTAAAATGAGCAATAATTGTTCCGCCCGAAGCTGCTCAGCGCAGGACGCTGAGCAGAAATCCCCGTGGGGGCTACGCCCCTTTTACGGGGAAATCCCAATACCCAAATCCGCCAACGGACGGACTCGTCCATCGGCGAGACCCCAAATCCCAGGTCCGCCACTCGGACGGATTCGTCCTTTGGCGAAGAAATTCAAATCACCAAAAAATCCTCAACAGGAGGAAACGGAGAGAACGGAGAGGGGACAAAATTAACCGCGGATGTCGCGGATTCTGCGGATGACTCGGATATTAGGAATTTTTTCCTCTCTTCGTAATCGTGTCCGCCGTCGGACGGACTCGTCCTGTGGCGAGCTCGTGCTCGTGATCGTGATCGATCTTCTCTTCCAAATTATCCGCGATATCCGCGTAATCCGCGGTTGAAAGAGGGCGGTTTGGAAAGCGCCCCTCCTTGACGCGCTATCCGCGGTCGGTGTTTTTCGTGGTAGGGCGCCGTAACGCAGCCGAAGGCGTGGCCGGGCTTTCAAACGCTGTCGAGCCGTCTGTTTTCAATGTGGGAGGGGCCTTTGTGCCCCGACAAGTCGCCGCACAAAGGCGCCTCCCACTTTTTCGCGGCGCAGCGCGCCGTCCCTACCATGGGAGTCTCAGTTCCCTCCGTTTCCTCCTGTTGGGAATCGGAATTCCGCTAGCGCAGATTGTAGATCTCGACGAGGCCGATGCCGATGCCGCCATTCTTGCCGGCGAGGATGGCGGTGAATTGGCCCGCGGTGAGGGTGGTGAAAATCCCGGACTCTTTCGGATCGCTGAGCGCGAAACCATTCGCCTTTAGGAGCGTGGCCGACACCGGATCACTTTGCCAATCGTCGTTCGAAATCAGGGTGGTGCCATTGGCATCGTGGAGCTCGAGAGTGGGATCGGCCAGGACGGGGTTGAGTCCGAACTGGGCCAGCGAAGGTCCAACTCCCCGCACGGCTATGCGGGCGGTGCCGTTGCTTCCGCCGAGAATGAAACCGCCGATCATGACGTTGTCGGCGGTGCGGACAAAGCCGCGGGTGCTGATGTTCGCCAGCTGCGAATCGGCCGCGCCGTTGGTGTCGTAAATTTCCACGAGGCCGACGCCGGCAGTCTGGTTCTTCCCGCTTACGATGGCGGTGTAACCGGCCCCGGGCTGAAGGGTCGCAATCAGACCGGACTCTTTTGGATTGGCAGGCGCAAGGCCGAGGGCGAAGAGTTGGGCCGCTTGGGCGGAGTCGTCCTGCCAGTTGTCGTTTTGCGCGATCAGAAGGCCGTTGCTGGCGCGGAGCTCGATGGTGGGATCGGCCAGGGCATCGGCGACGCCGGCGCTCGTCAGCGAGGGTCCGAGCCCGCGCACGGCGACGTTCTTGGGCGCGTTGCCGGTGATGATGAAGCCGCCGATGAGGACGTTGTTGCCGGTCTCAACCCGCATTCGAGTGGCGATGTTCAACGCCTGAGCGGGGGAACCGCCGGGCGTGGGGGTCGGGGTAGGGGCAGGGGTCGCGGTGGGGACGGGAGTTGAAGTCGGAACCGGAGTCGACGTTGGAACAGGAGTCGACGTTGGAGCGGGAGTCGCGGTCGGAACCGGAGTGGAGGTTGGAACGGGAGTTGAAGTCGGAACGGGAGTCGAAGTTGGAACAGGGGTTGGAGTCGTGGTCGGAACCGGGGTTGCAGTCGGAGTGGCGGTCGGGACGGGCGTTGCCGTCGGCGTGACCGTCGCGGTGGGAACCGGAGTCGCTGTGGGCGATGGCGTCGCAGTTGGGACTGGCGTCGGCGTCGGGGTCGGTGCGATTCCGGGCGCGACGCGGACATAATAAATGTCTTCCTCGGAATTGAAGGTGGCGGTAAACGCGACATCCGCGCCGGTGTTATCCGAAACCATCGTGATGTAGTCGCCCATCTTGTT
>JBAPMH010000551.1:0-2173 GCA_049278515.1 Chthoniobacterales bacterium | reverse complement strand
GAGCGGAGCGAAGCGGAGTCGAGGAACCCCGCGGCGACAGCTTTAAGGTTGCACCGCGGGATCCCTCGACTGCGCTCGGGATGACGGAGCCTGCGGGAGCATTTATCGAAGCAGCTCCCCCAGCTTCTTCGGATCGGTCACTGGCGCCTTGCAGGTGAAGTTCTCGCAGACGTAAGCGGCGGCCTTGCCATCGACCGGTTTCATTCCGCGCAAGGCCTCCAGCTTCTCCTCTAGGTAACGCTGGCCGTCGCCGCCATCGGCCAAAACAAGAATCTTATTCGGGACGAAGTGCCGATGAACTTCCGCGATAAGCGCGCGGGTCTCCGCCGCGTCGCGATCGCCTGCGATGACGATCTGGCGCGGCTTGCTCAGCGCGAGATCCAGCGCGACCAGCATCTGCGGCATCGCACTGGCGAAATGGCCGATCTGGGGGGCGAAGGCGTCGATCGTTTTCTCAGCCTGCTCAAACCAGCGGGCCTCGTTCCGGATTTGCGCGAGCCGAAAGAGATTGAGCGCCGCGACGGAGCTGGCCGCAGGTTCGGCACTGTCGTTGTCCTCCTTCAGGCGAAGCAGAATACTGGGATCGGTCCCCGCTCCGCTAAAATAGCCGCCGCGCGCCTTGTCGAAAAACAATTGGTCCTGGATTTCCAGCAACTCGATCGCGAAACGAAGCCACCCGACATCGAGCGAGGCTTCGTAGAGATCGAGCAGCCCCTGGATCAGGAACGCGTAGTCGTCAGCAAAACCTTCCACCGCGCCGCGGCCCTCGCGATAATTTCGAAACAACACTTTGCGTGACGCATCATAGAGCTCCTTGCTCAGAAAAACCGCGGCGCGGTGGGCGGCGTCGAGGTAAAGCGGATCGTTCAGGACCTGAGCCGCCCGGGCGAAAGCGGAGATCATCAATCCATTCCAGGCCGTGATGATTTTGTCGTCGAGATGGGGACGCGGCCGCTGGTTGCGAATCTCGAAGAGCTTCTTGCGCGAGTCCGCGAGCAGTTGCCGGATTTCGTTTTCCTGTTTTCCAAAATGCCTGGCAGTCGCCTCCACGCTCCCGAGCTCGATCAAAATGTTTTTGCCGGTAAACTCGCCATGAGGATCGCCACCGGCGGGAACATTGCCCTCGGCCTTGACGGCATAATGGAAATCGAAGATTTCCGCGGCCGGGCCAAGGGCGGCGTCGACTTCCGTCTTATCCCAGACGTAGAAGGCGCCTTCGGCCTTCTTGCCGGGGCCAGGATCGCCGGTCCCGGGAATTTCACTGTCGGCGTCCTCGGCGGAGAAAAATCCGCCGCCTTTCGCGGTCATATCACGCCGGACGTACTCGAGGATATCGCGCGCGACTTTCTCGAAGAGCGGTTCCCGGCTGAGTTGAAACGCGTCGAGATAGGCAACCGCGAGCTGGGCCTGGTCGTAGAGCATTTTTTCGAAATGCGGGACGTGCCAGTAGGCATCGACCGAATAGCGGTGGAAACCGCCACCAAGTTGATCGTGCATTCCGCCCGCCGCCATTTTCCGAAGCGTGAAGAGCGCCATCTCAAGCGCATGTTTGCCGCTATCCGAGCTGGGATTTCGCGCGTGCATGCGGGTGAGGAAATTTAACGTTACCGGGCGCGGGAATTTTGGCGCGACACTAAAGCCTCCTTCATGCGCGTCGTAACTCCGGGCGATTTGCTGGTAGGCGGCGTCGAGCGTTTTGCGGCCGGGCGGCGAGCTGGGGTCACCCACCCCGGTGACGGATTGTTCCAGCGCGGCGATGACCTTCGTTCCCTGCTCGGAGATTTTTTCGTGGTCCTGTTTCCAGGCAGCGGCGATGCGCTCCAGGACCTTGGCAAATCCAGGCTGGCCCCAGCGGTCTTCCGGCGGAAAATAAGTCCCACCTACGAATGGTTTCAGCTCCGGCGTGAGCCAGACGCTCATCGGCCAGCCGCCGCCGCCGGTCGTGGCCTGGACGAAAGTCATGTAAACGCGGTCGACGTCGGGCCGTTCTTCCCGGTCGACTTTGATGTTCACAAACTCGCGGTTCATGATTTCCGCAACCGCCGCGCTTTCAAACGATTCGTGCGCCATGACGTGGCACCAGTGGCAGGTTGAATAACCGATCGAGAGAAAGATCGGCTTGTTTTCAGCGCGCGCTTTGGAGAAAGCCTCCTCGCCCCACGGCAGCCAATCC
>JBAPMH010000550.1:0-2305 GCA_049278515.1 Chthoniobacterales bacterium | reverse complement strand
GGTTTGTTCCAGATTAGCCTGGGCAATTTCCAGGTTGCGGACCTGAAAGAGTTTCTGAATGAATCTTGCTTTGCGGAGGTTGAACTCCCGCCCTTCCAGCGCCACGACACGGGTCACCCCCGGCCGTTGCGCCAGGATAACGCTGTGGGCGCCTTCCAGCGATCCGAGTTCCAGGATCGTGGCGGCATCGGGGGCATAACGGAGAAACCGCTCTACCCGGATATCGCCGATGGCGCTGACTCCGCCGCCGTGGATTTCGCCTTCAATTTGGAACTGAAAAACCCAGGGGCCCAGCCTCTCGAACTCGGATGTTAATTCTGCATTCATGTTTGGAGAGGTCCGCCGTCCGGCGTTCTATCTACCCGGCATCATCTCCAGCAACAACCCCTTGAAATACTCTGTCTCAGGCAACGTCGGCAGCACGGGATGATCGAGCGCCTGCTCGAAACGGTGGAGGCGCCGCGCGGAACGGCGTGCGTCCACCAGCGCATCCGCGATCGTCTGGTTGAAGATGCTTTCAGTCACATGATGCGAACAGGAGAACGTCGCCAGCACTCCGTCGCGCGACAACAGCTTGAACGCACGAACATGCAGCTCGCGATACCCGCGCAACGCGTCGTGAAGCCCCCCTTTTGTTTTCGTGAATGAAGGCGGATCCAGAATGATCAAATCATACTCCGCTTCCGCCTTTTCCGCCGCGCGCAAAAAGCCAAAAACATCCTCCTCGATCCATTCCACGGTTAATCCGTTGCGCTCCGCATTTCGACGAGCGTTGGCCAGGCTCTCCGTGCTCGCTTCCACCGCCGTCACCCTGGAGGCGCCGGCTTTCGCGCAGGCCAGGGCGAAGGTCCCCTGACTTGTGAAGCAATCCAATACCCGGCGGCCGTTCGCGTGCCGGCCGACCACCTCGTAATTGCCAAGCTGGTCGAGATAGAACCCGGTCTTCTGCGCGTGGAGCAAATGGGTCGTCAGTCGCAGACCGGATACTTTGATTTCGATTTCGCCCGCTGCTTCGCCAAACAGGACGCCAGATTGCAGCTCCATCCCTTCCGCGCGCCTGACGGCGGCGTCGTTGCGCTCGATGATCGAATCCACCTTTCCGACCACATGTTTGAGCGCTTCGACGATCAACCCTTTCCGCATCTCCATTCCGAGCGTGAGCGTCTGGAGAACCAGGCTATCGCCGTAGCGATCGACGATCACCCCCGGAAGCCCGTCGCTCTCGCTCCAGACAATCCGGCATAATCGCGGATCCACGCCGCGGCGGGCCCGATATTCCAGGGCCTGTGCGATCCGCCGCTGGAAAAAATCGAGATCGAGGTCCTGCTTCCGGCGCGAAAAACGCCGGGCCACGATCTGGGATTTGCTGTTATAAATCGCGCTGCCGATCAGGCGGTCCTTCCCATCCTTCAGCGAAACGACGTCGCCGTCCGCCGGACTTCCGAACACCTTCAGCACTTCGCCGCTAAAAACCCAGTCGTGGCCATGCAAAATGCGCGCGCGGGGTTTGACGACGATTCCTGCCATGGGCTAATGATGTCCACTTATGCCGACCACTCCACAATCGATTGTCGACCTTCCCGGGATAAAAAAGCTCCGCAGCGGCAAAGTCCGCGAAGTTTTCGATCTCGGCGATACTCTTCTTTTTGTCGTGACGGATCGACTCTCTGCCTTCGACGTCATCCTGTCCGACCCGATTCCGCAAAAGGGTGCGGTGCTCAACCAGCTCTCCGCGTTTTGGTTCAAGCGTTTCGGGAACATCGCCAACCACTTTATCACGGCGGATTTCGCCGAGTTTCCCAAGGAGCTGCAACAATTTCGCGAGCAACTCGCCGGTCGCTCGATGATCGTGAAAAAAACGAAGCCGCTCGCGGTTGAGTGTGTCGTGCGCGGTTATCTCGCGGGCTCCGGGTGGAAGGAATATAAGAGTTCGCAGAGTGTTTGCGGGATCAAGCTGCCACCCGGGTTGCAGCTCGCCTCGCAATTGCCCGAGCCAATTTTCACTCCGTCCACGAAAGCGGACGAAGGCCACGACGAAAATATCAACATGGAGCAATGCTCGCAGATCCTCGGCTCTGAACTGGCCGAGCAGGTCAAGAAATTGAGTCTCGAGATTTATTCGCGGGGTCGCGATCACGCGAGCGAACGCGGTATTATTGTCGCTGACACGAAGTTCGAATTCGGCCAGACCGGCAACGAATTACTGCTGATCGACGAATGTCTTACGCCCGATTCATCGCGCTTCTGGCCGGCCGATCAATATGTCGTCGGTCAGAGCCCTCCGAGCTTCGACAAACAATTCGTG
>JBAPMH010000549.1:0-6447 GCA_049278515.1 Chthoniobacterales bacterium | reverse complement strand
AGATAAGATGAATCGATGTCTTTCATCCAGAAACTCTTTCTGGCAGTGCTGCCGGCGTCGTGGACGAAATCGATGGAAGCCGAATCCCGCGACTGGATGTGCACCTGCCCGTGCGGGTATTCCCGATCCGTATGGGATTTGGCAGGGGTCCGCTGGAAAGCCGCGGGCAAACCGAGGCGGCTCTTGAAGTGCCCGAGTTGCGGTAAGGTGATCTGGCAGCTGCTTTCAAGGACCGGCCCACCTCCTCTGACTCTCCCGCGTGAAAAGCGCGGACGGGGTTGAACGTTCCAGCACTGCGAGCGCCGCGGATCGAAGCAGCGCGTCTGCGTCGTGAAGTCGTGGCATGGCTGGCGATCATCCTAGCGGAATTTCCCGGGTAGCGCACGCGTCTCGCAGGTTGGTTTCGTCGTCGCGCCAAACAATAGGAACCTTAGATCCATTGGCCTCGAGAATGGCTCTGCCTTGATATTATCCTTTGTTGGGATTCGGATTCGCCGCCGAGGATGAAAATTCACAGTAAAAGTTCGCGGTCGCGAGGACGGGCGATGAAACAAAGGACGGGTTCTTAAAAAAAGATGAGCTCTCGGAAAGCTTAGTCTTGACATGTGTCTGGCTGCGAACAAGCATCCCTTTGCGCCAAGTGCGTCGGGCGTCTCCAGCCAAGCCCCCCAACCCGCTTCCCGCCGGGAAACCGCGATCGCAGGGAGTGGTTCGCATAACAAGAGGTGTTGGTTATGAATCGTGTAGTATTCTTGGTGCTCGCTTACGCTGTTGAGCCTGTCGAATGAGCAGCCGTAACTCAAATTCATTCTTGGATGAATCAAGCAGAGGAATGTCAAATTCCGCATACAAGATGCAAGAAGCGTCCAGACATTCAGTAATGACTCTGGTCGCACAACGAGGGAATTCATCGTGAGAACGCTGGTTCCGATCTTCCTCCTGGCTTTTACATTCTTGAGCGCTCTTCGGTCACAGGCAGATATGCAGGATTTGGTGCGCGAATCTAAATTCATCTTCCAAGGCACCGTCAGGAAACTTGAAGCTGTGACGCTGGCTTCAGCGCACCCGAGCAAGGAGACGGCCATCGTGAGCGTTGATGAAATTCTGCGAGGGCCCGAAACGTTGCGTGCTTTCAAGGGCAAAGAAATAACCGTTCTGCTGAAAAAGGGTGAGTCGTTCGAAGCCGGTCAGAAGTGGATTTTTTTCACGGTTGGATGGCTCTATGGCGAAAGCCTCGGCGTGCGAGAAATAGGGCGCGCACCGACAACGCGAGCTTTGGCGGACATGTCGAGACAGATACAAACGGCTGTTCAAAAGAACTCCGAACAGGATCTTCAAAAACGGGTTGCCAGCGCGCCGCTCGTCGTCACGGGCAAAGTCGCGGCGACTAAGCCAGCACCGCCGGAGATGCGTGCTGGACCTGCGAGCGAGCACTCTCCCGACTGGTGGCAGGCTGAGATTGAGGTTGAATCCATCGAAAAAGGAAACCTCTCCGAAAAGACGGTGACTGTTTTCTACCCAAACAGCACCGATGAATTTTGGTACAGCGCCCCGAAGTTTCGCCTTGGGGAGAAAGGTCTCTGGATCCTGCACACGCAGCAGAAGCCGCCCTCTTTCTTGAAGGCCGAAATCGAAGGGTTCACTGCGCTGGATCCGGAGGATTTTTGTCCCAAAGAAGATGCCGATCGCATCCGTGAGGTGATCAAAGCTCTTCGCTAGTGCGGTGGAGGGACGGAATTATGAATCCAAGGTCACGCTCTGCATATTGGAAATTGGCCCACACTTTCAGCGCGGCCATCCTTTTAGCAGCCACGCACGCGTCTTCGCAGATCACCGTCGTCGACATCATCCCGCAATCACTCAGCGGCGAAACCAACCGCGACAGCGAGCCCAATATCGCGGTCAACCCAGCTAATTCGCAACAGATCGCGGCCTCGGCTTTCACGCCTGACCCATTGGCATCGGGGACCGGCCCGATTTTCGTTTCGACCAACGGCGGCAACACATGGACGCTTCAACTAAAGCTGCCCGGCGGCGACAGGACTGGCGATACCTCGCTCCGTTTTGGCGGAACTACAGGTATCCTCTACGGCGGTATTTTGCGCTTCGACAACAGCAATCTGAATATTCTCCGGACGAACAGTTTCGCTGGCGCTGGCGCAATGACCGTCCTGGTCGACCGCGCCAATGACGACCAGCCATGGGTCGCAGCCACCACCGTAGTGGGCGGTGCTGGTGGCGGACAGGATCGTGTCTATGTCAGCAGCAACGATACGTCGCAGCGCACGGCGACGGGACACACGGCCAGCGTGGACTTGTCGCTCGACGCCGCGACGGCTGCGGCGCCGGCTGGGTTCACGACTACTCCGCGCGTCGAGACGCGTGCCACGGCTAGTTTGGGCGGAGCGAGTGGCAGCCAGGACGGGCCGTCGGTTCGCACCGCCATCCATCCGAATGGCACGATTTACGGAGCTTACTTCGGCTGGCGTACCTTCGCGACGCCAAACGTGAGCGACATCGTAGTTGTGCGTGACGACAACTGGGGTAGCGGAGCCAGTCCGTTTCAGGCGCTGGTGGACACTGGCGATAGCCTGCCTGGCGTGCGTGTAGTCACCGGCGTTAACATTACGCCGCTGGGCACGACCCTGGGCACGCAGCGCGTCGGCTCCCAGATCTCCATCGCGGTGGATCCGCGCGACAGCCGGACCGTGTATCTGGCGTGGTGCGACGGCAACCCCGCCGCCAGCTATACGCTTCACGTGCGGCGTTCCACCGACAGTGGCGCAAACTGGGGGACTGCCGACTTACGCGCAATCACGACTGCAACTAACCCCGCCCTCGCTGTTAATTCCGACGGGAAGGTTGGTCTTCTCTACCAACAACTTGGAGATCCGGGTACCGGAAACCGCTGGCGAACACACTTGGAGCGATCAGCCGATGGGTTTGCGACTGCGCCGGCTGATCTTACACTTGCCGATGTCCCCGACAGCAATGGTGCCTATACGGGCGCGAACCCGATCGGCGATTACGACGATCTCATGACGGTGGGCAAAACGTTCTACGGCATTTTTTCGGCCAACAATACCCCGGATATGGCCAATTTCCCGAACGGCGTCATCTTCCAAAGAAATTTTGATTCCGCTACGGTGCAACTCCGCGATGTCAGCAATACTGCCAACGTTGCTGCTTCGATCGATCCGTTCTTTTTTACCGTTAGGGAAGGCGCCGCAGCTGGCGGCGGGCTCACTGGCCGGACCTACACGCGACAGAGTGATAGCAGCATCGGACCGACGATCGCGAATGTCAGATTATTTTTTGTGAAAGAAGACGGCACTTCCGCAATCAAGGCCATCAGCGATGCGAATGGCCATTACTCCGTCAAGCTGAATCCCGGCCGCTATTATGTGCTGGCAACACACCGGGATTACGAGGATTACACGAGTGCGCCCGGATTTTCCGTGGTGAGCGGCAACGCCCAGCAAACCGCCAATTTTTTCCTTCGCAAACCAGTGATAACCACCGTGCTGATCGTGCGGCATGCGGAAAAGCAAAACCCGCAAGGAAACGGGGAGAGCGAACCTTTAAGCGACCCCGTTGGTCTAGAGCGCGCCAGGCAGCTGGGTGTCAACTTGCTCCGCGCTGGCATAAGTGCGGTCTACGCTACCAAGAATGGCGATACAGAAATAGTCAGGACACGCGAGACGGTGAAGCCCTTGGCCGCAACGTTCCGCTTGCCTACTCAGTTCTATCCATCCGGCGACCCCGCCGCCCTCGCCAGCACGGTGCTCGCCAATCATCGTGGCGACGTCATCCTGGTGGCGGCGCACAGCAATACGGTCGGGTCGGTGGCCAACGCCTTCGGTGCGGACGTTCCGCCCAGTGCCATTTCTGATTACGACAACTTGTATGTTGTGAGCGTGTCTGATCGAGGCAGCAAGGTTGTTAACCTCCAGTATGCGGCAGATAGCGCATCCTCACCGCCACCCGAGCTCACAAAGAACGACGGGCGCGGCATGACGCTGCTGCTTGTCGGACCGTCTACCGGGAGCGGCGCCGAGGAACCACAGCAACTGTTGCACGCGGCGCGCAAGGCCGGGGTGACCGCCATCTTCACAAGCGCTGGAAGCAATTCCCTGGTGGAGCCGCTGGCGACGGCGCTTAGCCTGACACCGGCGAACTTCAATGGTGCCGATACGCAGGCGTTCGCCAATCAGCTCATTTCAAATCACCCTAACGGTACCGTAGTTGTTGCCGGCAAAAAGGCCGAACTTCAGGAGCTGATTCGCCAACTGGGCGGCTCCCCATTCCCAGTAATCTACGACAGCGATGTCGATCACTTGATCGTCGTTACGCGTTTCAAGTCAGGCGCAGTGCGAGTGGTGCCCATGCGCTTCTGAATTTGACGGGCGAATAGATTGTACCTTTCATCCCTTGTCCTCTCATCCATTGAACGGCCTGCTTGGGAGCGCAGCGCCGAAGCGCGGCGCCTTTGTGCCTGGGATTGAATATCAGGGGAGCCGGTTTTGTACTTTACAGTCTTAGTAGAAAACAGGGGCCCCTGCCAGAAAGAAGGGCGTAGAAGCCAGCGCCGGTCAGCGACATTCAGGCCGCAGTCTACTCAGATTGCTGCGCGGTCTTAAAGGTTATTCGGAATCTCATTGACAACCCGGCGGCGAAAGAGACTAACTTGCGCCTGCTCTAATTCCCCCACGCCTGCCGAACTTTGTAAAAACAGAAGGAGATTCAATGGCAATACAAGTCATCATCAGTCAAGCCGGACCGTTGCCGATAACGGTCTCTTTCAAGGCCCCCGGGGACGAACCCATGTATTTGGAAATCAACGGCTCCGTCTGGGCTCCCGCAGCCGGCCAAATAATTGGAATTTCGGCCGAGCTTAATGGCAAGGTCCTTGGCCAGGCGCGGATTTGTTCGAACGGCTCCACCACCCATCGCGCCGTAGTCCCGGCCTACTTTGACGTTCGATTCAGCGATGGACCACAGTCCCTCACCCTCTCGGTGGCCAACAGTAACACCACCTCGGATTCCAACGATTTCTACAACGCGGTGCTTCACTACTAGGCGCTAGCGCAGAGGTTGGCCGCAGGGGGAGGTCAATTTTCCTCCGACAAAGTTGAACGTTTCGCGACCGCAGGCGATGATCAGGCTCTGCGAGGAATCTTATGAACGAACCTGTTTACATTCTCGGCGGCGGCCGGACCGATTTTAAGCGCAACCTGAAGAAGGAAGGCAAGGCGATCCGCGATTTGATCACGGAATCGGGCCGGAAGGCGATCGATGACGCGAAGATCGATCCGGCGGAAATCCAGGCGGCGGCGGTCGGGAACTTCAATGCCGGGCAGTTTACCAAGCAGCTTCATCTCGGCGCCTTTGTGCCCGAGATTGATCCGGCGCTGCACGGAATACCGACCATGCATACGGAAGCCGCGTGCGCGAGCGGCGCGCTTTCGGTCGTGCTCGGTTCGCAATGGATTGCCGGTGGGTTTCACGACGCCGTCCTCGTGGTTGGAGCGGAACAACAGAAGACGATGTCGTCGCTCGATGGGGGCGATGTCCTGGGCGCGGCGGCGGATTATCATCTCGAGAGACCGCAATACGGCGACTTCATGTTTCCGAAGTTGTTCGGGAAAATCGCCCAGATTTACATGGAGAAATACGGAACCTCGGCCGATGCCTTCACCTGGGTCGCCTACAAGAATTACGCCCACGCCCGCTTGAATCCGCTCGCCCAAATGCGCGATGCCGATCTGACCTACGACTATGCGTCGCAAGTTTCGGAAAAGAACCCGAGCGTCGCGCCGCCGTTAAAGGTGACGGATTGCTCGCAGATCACCGATGGCGGGGCCGCGCTGGTCCTGGTTTCCGGAAAGTATCTCGACAAACACGGCATCGATAAATCGAAGCTCGTTCGGCTTCTCGGGTATGGACTCGCCACCGACTACCTTGCGCTTGAGAAAAAAGATGCGCCCATCTTTTCGACGGCGCGCAAGGCGGCCTCGAAGGCGTTTAGCATGGCGAATCTCAAGCCGCGCGACATGCACGGCGTGGAAGTGCACGACTGTTTCTCCGTCACGGAAATCTGCGCCTACGAAATTCTCGGGCTCGCCGAAAATGGCAAAGGCGCCGACCTGGCGATGAGCGGCGCGACCGCCTTACCGCAAGTGCGGAACGAAAAGGTGAGCGGCAAATTCGATTTCGAAATCCCGGTGAACGCTGGCGGTGGCCTGATTGGCGACGGTCACCCGGTCGGTGCGACTGGTGTGCGCCAGGTCGTGGAAGCTCACCAGCAATTGACCGAACAAGCCGGCGCCCGCCAAATCCCCGGCGCGAAAAAGTTCCTCACCTTCAACATGGGCGGCAGCCTCACGACGAGCGTCGCCATGATCTGGGGACGAGATTAGGAGAAGCTGCTGTAGCGACGGCGCTCTG
>JBAPMH010000548.1:0-2328 GCA_049278515.1 Chthoniobacterales bacterium | reverse complement strand
GCCTTGGAGGCGTCGGCTTTCATGCGAAAAAACGGCCCGGCATCACCGACACTTCGGTCGTGGCCCTGCCGCTGGCCGCGCCGAATCTCTTTCGGGCCAGATTTCCTTTGCGCCGGCTTGGTTTCTTCCTACGTTCCATTTCGCTTTTAGCGGGAGAAATATGGCAGATGCTGCAAATAAATATCCAGAAAACGTAGCGGGACCTTATTACGTCGACGACCAGTGCATCGACTGCGATCTCTGCCGCGAGACCGCCCCCGCCAATTACAAGCGAAACGACGATGGCGGCCATTCCTACGTTTACAAGCAGCCCGAGAGTCCCGAAGAGGAAGCGCTCTGCAAGGAAGCCATGGAAGGCTGCCCGGTCGAAGCGATCGGAAGCGACGGCACCTAGCTGTAGGCACGGGCCTGTGGCCCGTTTCTTGTCATGTCGAGCGTAGTCGAGACATCCCGTGGCTCTGTCGGGAACCAATACAGGTCTATCGTAACATCGCGGGATTCCTCGACTCCGCTCCGCTTCGCTCGGAATGACACATAACCTCCCAGTCGCGCTTACCATCGCCGGTTCGGACAGCAGCGCCGGCGCGGGCATCCAGGCGGACCTGAAGACCTTTAGCGCGCTTGGCGTTTATGGGTTGACGGCAATCACCTCGGTCGTGGCGGAAACGCCTGGAGTGGTCTCAAAGATTCTGCCTCTCAGCGCTGAGATCGTGCGCGAACAAATCGAGGTGCTCCTCGCGAGCTTTCCGATCGCGGCGATCAAGACCGGCCTTCTTGTCTCCAGCGAAATAGTGGCGGAGGTCGCTCGAGGACTGCGAGCGCACACCACGAAAAGGCAAACTTCCGTTCCGCTCGTCATCGACCCGGTAATGGTGGCCACGAGCGGGGATTCTCTTCTGCGCGATGAAGCTCTCGAAACCTACGAGAGCGAACTTATTCCTCTGGCCACCCTCGTGACACCGAACCTCAGCGAAGCCGGCCGCCTCCTGGGAGAACCGGTTCACGACCTGGCTGAGATGCGCAAAGCGGGCGAAATATTGGTGAAAAAATATGGGGTCCCGTTTCTGCTAAAAGGCGGTCATCTCACGGGCGACGAGGCGATCGATCTTCTCTTCGTCGAGGGCAACGTGATTGAGTTCGCCGCGCCATTCTCACGCGGCGTAGCGACTCATGGCACCGGCTGCACTTTCTCGGCGGCGATCACGGCTGGTCTCGCCAGCGGCCTGCTCTTGGAGGAAGCAGTTCGTCGGGCCAAGAATTTCGTCTCAGCGACGATTGCCGGGCATTACGCGTGGGGCGATATCCACGCCCTCAATCATTCGCCTCCCACTTGGTAGGGCGAGACTCAGTCGAGCTGGCGGATTCTGTAAACGCTCACGGCTCGACAGCGTCTCGCCCTACCAAAAAAGACGTTCACAGCTGACAGCATCTCGCCCTACCAAAAAAGACGCTCACGGCTCGACAGCGTCTCGCCCTACCGGCGCTTTCTCCCAGCGTTTCTCCTTCATTGCTTCCACGGCAGCAGCGGTCTCCGCCTGTTTCTTGCTCCGGCCGGTCCCTTCGCCCAGCGCAATTCCCTCCCAGATCGCGCGCACCACAAAGGTTTTCGCGTGTTCCGGCCCGCTTTGAGAAAGAAGCTCGTAGGCGGGACTGCGCGGCGAAATCGACTGGAGCAATTCCTGAAGTTGACCCTTTGGGTTGATATCGACCG
Source organism: Chthoniobacterales bacterium (assembly GCA_049278515.1). Taxonomy (GTDB): domain Bacteria; phylum Verrucomicrobiota; class Verrucomicrobiia; order Chthoniobacterales; family UBA10450; genus AV80. The sequence goes on along the minus strand of JBAPMH010000548.1, from coordinate 617 downwards.
GCTCCTCGACCAGTTGGGCCAGGTCTGCTGCCGCCTGTTCCAGAACAAACCGGCGCACCGTGGCAAGATCGCTGTCGAGGTAAATGGCGCCCACCAGAGCTTCGAAACCATCGGCCAGAGTAGAATTTCGCATCCGTCCGCCGCTGGCTTCTTCGCCCCGCCCCATCATCAAATACTTTCCCAGATCAATCGCCGCGGCGTGGACTGTCAACGCTTCGCGGGAGACCAGCCGCGATCGCAGCTTGGTCAATTTTCCCTCCGGCTCGCTCGTGAAATGTCCGTAGAGATGCTCGGTGATGACCAACTGAAGAACGGCGTCACCCAGGAATTCGAGACGCTGGTTATCAAAATACTCGCGATGCGTTTCGTGCCGCAAGCTCGGGTGGGTCAGCGCCTCCGCCAACAGCAGCGGATTGCGAAATTTGTAGCCGATACGTTCTTCAAGCGGGTTCACGCCGGCAAAAGATAAACCTCCGCCGCGCGTTTTCCAAGACCAGGGAGCCCGCAGCCCGGCGTTCCTACCGTTTTTGAAAAATGCCGATCGAGGTGATTAAATCCAGCGCCCGTTGCAAAACCGAGTCGTGCACGCCGGGCTTCTCCGGATTGCGGTTTCGGCG
>JBAPMH010000547.1:0-5869 GCA_049278515.1 Chthoniobacterales bacterium | reverse complement strand
ATAGTCGCCCGATAATAGCCCAGCGCTTCAGCGCTGGGTAGGTCGGCACCCCTGAGAATTCGAGTCCCGGCAGGGACGAAAGAACGGGACTGGCAGCTAATCCAGAGCGTAGGCTTCGACTACGGCGAGGCCGGTCCCATTGTTTACGCCGCGCACGATCCCGGTGTATCTCGCCGGCGGCAGGGTCTGGACAATCGCTGATTCAAGGTCGTTTACCGGCGGAATCGTCATGCTGATCTCAGCTTCCTGGTCGCTGCGCCAATTATCGTTCTGGGCCACCAGCCCGCCATTCGCATCGCGCAATTCGAGCCGCGGATCGGCCAGCGCATTCGCCACCGGCAGCGAGGGACCGATCGCGCGCACGATCACTTTCCGCTGGATCTGGCCGTCGAAGATAACTCCGGCGATCAGAATATCGTCGTTCGTCTGGACCAGCCCGCGCGTGGAAATATTGGCAAGGCTGGAAACAGAGCCGGCCTCGAGGTCGTAAACCTCGACGAGCGCCGTTCCCGTCGAGTCGCCTGCTCCACGGACCACCGCGGTGAGATTGCCGGGCGGCACGGTGGTCAGGATGGCGGACTCGAGGTCGTTCACCGGCGCGAGGCCGCTGTCGCCAATCTCCTGCCGGTTGGGCGCGTCCCGCCAGTTGTCGTTTGTCGCGATCAACTGGCCCGCGGCGTTCAAAAGCTCGAGGCGCGGATTCGCGAGCGTGCCCGGCAATGGAACCGATGGCCCCAGAGCGCGGACAATGAGCCGCTTCGGGGCCGTGCCGTTAACAATCACGCCGCCGATCAAGACGTTGTCACCAGTTCCCACTTTCAGGCGCGTCGAAATATTGGCGAAGGTCCCTTTGCTCGAGACGTTGAACACGGAGTTCACCCCGCTGGGCAGAAAGTTTAGGGCGAGTCCGCCGCCAATGATGAAAACCCGGCTCCCAACGACCGAGGCCCAGATGCCGTGCCGCGGCTCTGTCATGTCCTGGATTCTCCGCCAGCTATTCGTCGTTGGATTGTAAACCTCGACATTGGGATAGACCCCTTGAGTTCCCTCGCCTCCAAACACGTACAATTCGTCATGCACGACGGCCGCAGCCACGCCGGAACGCCCCGTGGGCATCGGCGCCAGTGTGCTCCAGCTGTTACTTTGCGGGTCGTAAACCTCCAGGGCGGTTTCCGCCTGGGTCGAGCCGCGTCCGGCCGCGACGTAAAACTTGCCGTTGATCACGCCGCCAGCGCAGTGGTGTCGCGCTATATGCATCGACGCGATTGGGGTCCAAGTGTTCGTCAGCGGATCGAAAACTTCCGCCTGGACCCCTGCGCTGAGCCCACCGGCGATATAAATCTTATCGTTAATCACCCCCACGGCCGCGGTATTGGCATGGGGGTAATTCAGGGCGGCCACCCCCGTCCACGAATCGTTCACCGGATCGTAAAGATAGGTCGCGGTCGAAGTGCCGGCGAAGGCGTAGAGCTTTCCCGCGACCACCGCCGCGCAATTGTGATTGTTCGGCGTCGGCAGATCGTGAGCGGAGCTCCACGTGTCGGTGGCGGGATTGTAAACATCCACCGTGGCCGTTGAGCGAACCTCGAAATCGGTGCCCGTGTAGCCCGCAATGGTGTAGATCTTGCCCCCCAAAACCGCCGTGGCCAGTTCCTGCCTTTCGGAGGGCATGTAGCGCAGATTGGTCCATTCTCCATCCCCAGTCTGCCCGCTGCTCGCACCGGCGAGGACAAAGGAGAGAATCAATCCCACCAACAACCGTTTCATCCCGGAGGAATGTTCATCTGCGGCACTAAGGATGGCAAGCAAGGGCCTTCTTTTTATCGGACTTCGATCCGACCTATAAGACCCAGGGGACCTGCCGCGAGATGTTTGAGAAATCATGAGTGAATTACAAATGCGTTCCGGTTTGCGGGGCTGCGGTTGGGGTTAAATTTTTCTGACGCGCTTCGGCGGCTTTCTCAGCGGGGGTCCTGGTGTCGTTCGCCGTCGAGGAAGGCCCGGTTTTGGTTCGCGACTCCAGCGTGCCTGGGTTTTCCAGCGCGAGCTTGCCCGGTGGTTTCGGAAACGCCCTTCCGGTCTTCGCGATCGTTCGAATGACTTTGTTGTTCACGAGCTTGTAACCTTCCGGGTGCACCCATTCGCCGTTCACGTGCAACCAGCCATTGGCCGACTCAATGATCCGGGCCCGTGCGGGACCAGATTCCTTCGCCTTTGTTTTTGCCGGCGGCTCGGCCTTCAGGCTGGTTCCAATCAGGGTGAGACTAACGATGATGAGAAAAGCGGCTGTTTCCCAAAGACGCCGAAGGCCGGGTTTTAGTAAGAGCGATTGTATCTCCACACCCTGTAATGCAACAAAGGGCGGGAAAACCTCTCAAAAATCTTTCGCGGGTCGACGACGAGTCCCCGCGCGCAGTATTGCGTGGAACCCGTCAATCCCGTAAATTGATCGGGGTTTGAACGGGTCACTCTAAAGCCATGCCTTCAGCCAATGCTCTTGCGCCAATGCCGGCAAAGGCAAATGGCAACTCGCTGGATGAAATGGTTCCCGCCGTTTACGACGAGTTGCTTCGGCTGGCTGAGAACTATCTCCGGGGAGAACGTTCCGATCATACCCTCCAGCGCACCGCCCTCGTCCACGAAGCTTTCCTGCGGCTGGAAAATCAGGAGTCCGCTTCCTGGGAAAATCGCGCCCATTTCCTGGGAATTTTTTCGCGCACGATGCGCCAGACTTTGACGAACTACGCAATCGCCCGCAACCGGAAGAAGCGCGGCGGCAATAACCGTCTGGAACTGGCCGCGGAATTCTACGAGTCCCGCGAGATTGATGTGCTGCGGGTGGACGAGGCGCTCCTCGAATTGGAGAGACTCGACCCGCGGCAAAGCCAGATCGTCGAGCTGCGTTTCTTTGGCGGACTCACGGTCCCGGAGATCGGCGCCGCCATGGAAATTTCCGTCGCCACCGTGCAGCGCGAGTGGGCGCTCGCCAAAGTCTGGCTCCATCGCGAGTTATCGCGCTCCGATTGATGAGCATGGATCCGCAGCGCTGGCAGCAACTGAAGTCGATCCTCAGCGACGCGTTCGACGAGGAATCGACCGATGCCCGCCGGGCCTACGTGGAACGTTCCTGTTCCGGCGACGAGGCCCTCCTCAGGGAAGCCGAATCGCTTCTGGCGGAAGCCGAGATTCTTCGGCGAAGCGCCAGCGACGATTTGGAAGCCTGCGCGGAAAACGCATCGCAAAGAATCCGGCGCGAGATCGCCGGGCAAATTATCGGCAAACGGATCGGCGCTTATGTGGTGACGCGCGAGATCGGCCGCGGCGGAATGGGAACGGTCTATCTGGCGGCGCGGGCGGACGGATATTTCGAGAAGGAAGTCGCGATTAAGCTTCTCAATTCCGGGATCGACACGGAGGAAATGGTCCAGCGTTTCCATTCCGAACGCCGGGTCCTGGCGCGGCTCGACCATCCGAATATCGCCCGGCTGCTGGACGCCGGAACTACTGACGACGGCTCCCAGTATTTCGTCATGGAAAACGTCAAGGGCGTCCCCGTGACGCGTTTCCTCGAGAAGAGCAACGCCTCCACCTCGGAGCGGCTCGAGCTCTTCCTGAAGATTTGCGCGGCCGTGGAAGCGGCCCACGCCAACTCAGTGGTGCACCGCGATTTGAAGGCGAGCAACATCCTCGTGACGCGCAAAGGCGATGTGAAGCTCCTCGATTTCGGCATTGCCAAAGTGCTGCTCGACCCGGCCGCTCCCCTGGAAGCCGCCGACCCGGAAAGCAAATTGTTGACGCCGGTTTCGGCTTCGCCCGAGCAGGCCAGAGGCGAAGCCGGAACGGTGTCGACCGATGTCTACGCGCTCGGTGTCCTGCTTTACGAAATCCTTACCGGCTGCAAACCGCACCGGTTCCCGAATCGAAATCCAACTCTCGAAGAACTGCTCACAGTTCTTTGCGAACAGGAACCTTATCCGCCCAGTTCCGTCGTCCAGGATGTCGGGCGCCAACGGCGTCTGCGCGGAGACCTGGACGCCATCGTGGGCTGCGCCCTGCAAAAGGATCCGGCGCGACGTTATTCCTCCGTTAAGAACTTCGGCGACGATGTCCACCGTCATATCTCGGGCAAAGCGGTTCGGGCGCGCTCAGGGGAACCGGGTTACGTCTTCCGCCGGACGGTCTCGAAGAACCGTTCGGTGCGATTTGCTCTCGCGGTTGTCGCGGTTGCTTCCGGGCTAGGCCTGCTCCTCCTGAGCGGCCGCTTTTTCTTGAACCGCAAACAGCCGGACCTATCGGCCATTCCTGCGAACTCCATCGCCGTGCTGCCGTTCCCAAGTCTCGCCGCGGGAACGGTCCTGCCTTTCGAAAGCCTCGGTGCGAATGCGGCGGATGCCTACTTTGTCGATGGAATTCATGACAGCATCATCGACGGCCTGACCCAGCTAACCGAATTAAAGGTCATCAGCCGCAACAGTGTCGCTCCCTATCGCGGCCGGACAACAAGCAGCCGTGAAATCGCGCGAGTCCTGGGGGTTGCCTACCTTCTCGAAGGGAGCGTCCAGAAGGCCGGCGAGCGTGTCCAAGTGAATGTCCGCCTGGTTGAACCCGGGAGCGACCGGCGAATTTGGGAGCAGCGCTACGAGAGGAAATTGGAGGAGCTCTTTGCCGTCGAAAGCGAAATCGTGCAGACGATCGCAGCGCGGATGAACGCGAAGGTGTCGCCAGAAAAAGTAAGCGCCTTAGCCAATCCCCCGACCCGCGACCTGGCAGCTTACGATTTCTATTTGCGCGCGCTCTCGGCTTTCTATGAACGCGACTATTCCCGCGCGATCGACCTGCTTCACTCCGCGGTCCAGCGCGACCCCCAGTTTGTTTTCGCCTACTGTCTTCTCTCGAAAGTGCATCTGGACATCTACCGTTTTGTGAATCCATCGCCGGAACCCTTGCGTGAAGGCAAGGAGGCGGCAGAGACAGCCCTGCGCCTGGCTCCTCAGTTACCCGACGCGCACCTTGCCATGGCGCGTTGTTATCGCCTTTCACACGATTCTGACCGCGAACTCGAGGAGCTGTCCAGTATGGGCACTCCGCGCGACAAGGCGGAGTATACCGAACTCCTCGCCCTTGTGGAGCGGCGGCATGGTCGGTGGAAGGAGGCGTTGAGAGACGGCGAGACTACCGTCGAACTAGACCCGCACAATCATTTCACCGTCATCGAACTTCTCGAGAGCTATATCGCCCTGCGGCAATTTAAGAAAGCAGAAGAGCTCATCGACCGAGCGATCAAGCAGTTTCCTCCCGATTACGACGTCGTCTCGATTTACAAGTCCTATTGCCGCCTCGGTTTGGGGAAACTGGAGGAAGCTCGTGCAGTCGTGGAGAACGCGCCGGTCCGGACGGTTTGGGGCACTGACCGGCTGATCCAGTTGGCCATTTTCGCGCGCGACCTCGATCGCGCCTCCGCTCTGATCGCCACCCTGCCCGCCGAGAAAAAATATACGAGGCTGTGGGAAGGAGTCGTCGCGAGGATGCGGGGCGAACAGGAGAAAGCGCGGGAATATTACACCGGCGCCGTCGACCATTATCGGAAAATATTGGCCGATAGAACGGATGACCTCGACGCGCTCAGTAGTCTGAGTCTCGCCTCCGCCGCGCTCGGCCGGAAAGAAGAGGCCGTCCGTGAAGCAAGGCGTGCTCTGGAATTGACTCCGTTATCGGCCAACGCGATCGATGCGCCGGCCCAGATGGTGGTGCTGGCGGAGGTCTATGTGCAAGTTGGGGAACGCGAAGCGGCGCTCCAACTGCTCGCCACCGCCGTCAAACTTCCCGCCGGGCCCGATTACGGCCGGTTAAAATTCGAGCCGGTCTGGGA
>JBAPMH010000546.1:0-5506 GCA_049278515.1 Chthoniobacterales bacterium | reverse complement strand
GTCCCGCTCGATCGTCACCAGGGCCTCCCCGGCGATCGGCGTCTTGACCATGATCGTCGCGGTCTGCCCCGGCCCATAGCTCTCCTTGTCCGGAACGAGATCGACCGCATACGGGTTCCGATAATTCCACACTGTCTCCGTCGATCCCGCGACGTCGAATGTGACCGAGGTGAGAATGTCGCGTCCCTGAGCGTCTTTGCCTGTCGCTTCGAGCAAATACTGACCGGGCTTCCCGGCCACCACATCGGGCAACATTGCCGTGTTTGGTTTCCGGTCCGGCCCCAATCCCGGCGTTGTGGTCAGCTCGCGTTCCCATTCGACGTGGAGCTCCGCTTTGCTTTCGAATTCCGTCGTGTCGCCCGCCGCCGCCAGCCGGTTGGTCTGCCACGTGATCCGGGTCAGACGCACCATCGATTTCACCGGCGACGATAAGGGCTTCCCGTCCGAGCCCACCGCAATCAGCTCAATCGGCAATGGACTCCCTTCCTTGAAAAGCGGGTCGAGCCGGCGGAACCCAAAATAATAATCCGAGCTGTGCTGAACGAACGACCGTGACTCAGAAACTGTCTGCTGGCTCAGGTCGGTAACTTCGCAGAGCAGCTTCGCCGCACGCGGCTGGGGTGCTTTCGGGTTGATCGGCAACTGGGTGGAGATCCTGGCGGTTCCGTCAGCTGCGAGGTCGGCGTCGCCCTGGGCGTTAAACTGGGAGATCCGGTCGAGCGCCTTGTTCAGCCGAAAATCGTCGATCGCGTCGTTAAAGGCAAAATCGGCCATTCCTTCCGGCCGGAACGAATCATCGCGCGCCACCAGCGACCAGGTCAGCTTCGCTTTCACGAGCGGCTTGCCCATGAAGTATTTCGCGGTGACTGGCAGGTCGAGCGCGAGCGGGCCGGGGGCACTCGGTGGCGCCGGAATCGTAATCTCGAAGGCGTTCGGGCGGTATTCCTGAACCTGAAAGTCGCCGGTGCCCGTGAGCCTGTTCTCCTTCGCGTCTTCCACCACCGACACGCGGTATTTTCCGACGCTGCCCACCGGTATTTTAATGTCCTCCGTAAACGACCCGAACTCCGATAACGTCCCGGCTTTATTAAGAATTTCGCGGTCTTTCGCATCGCTCACCTTGATCGTGATTTTCCGGCCGGCCGGAAGGGTGGCCTGATTTTCGTTCAGGTTCCGCGCGATCCCTTTGAGATGGACGATGTCCCCGGGTTGATAGACGCCGCGTTCGGTGAAGAGGAAAATGCCACTCGGCTCGACCTCGTCCCCGTAATCATCCGTAACTCCAAGCCGATAAAGCGGCACGGAAGCATCGCTGGAATTAATTGAAATGAGATGCGCGTCGCCCTCGCGTTGGGCAAAGACCCAGCGCGATTCGCTGCCGGGCGGGAGATGAGCGTTCCCCTGGGCATCGGTGACCGCTTCAGCGAGCTGTTTCTGCGCGGTATCGAGCAGGCGCAGCTGAACGCCGGCGAGCGATTCACCGGTCGTAAGCGAAAAGAGATGGAGGGTGAGTCCGCTCGGGTCGCTTTTCCAAACAGAGCCCAAATCCGTCAGTTGCACGATCGCCTGGGTCCCGACCCGTTTTTTTTCCGCCGTGACAGGATCGATCGATTCCGCCGTGAGCAGCACGGTGCCGGTCTTGTGCTCTCCCAGGATTTCATCCCAGGGCAACGGGAGCGTCTCCGGTTTGTCGACAACGGCCGCGCTCTTGAGTTCGCGCTCCCAAATGAGCTGTCCGGGCAGTTTCTCGACATCAATGCGCCTGTACATTTCGTCGGACGGCATCTCATCGGCACGCTCCTCGTAGCTGTCGTACGCCTTGACCGCCACCGGGGTGGTGTCGCCAGTGAAGAGCCGCGCGGTGATGCGAATGCGAGGAACGTTCACCGAAAGCAGGCGGAACCGGCGCGTCCCCGCCCGTTGCTGATGGGTGGCGAAATCTTCAAACACAAGCCGCGGCGCGATTTGCTTGAAGACAAGGTCCTTGCTTTGGGCGCGGTCGAGCTGGAAAGGCTGTTGCGCCGGGATGCCGGCTTTCACGGCGACCCGGTACGACGCCCCCAGAGCGAACTCTCCCTTGAGCGTCACCATATCCCCGTCGATCTCGGCTTTCAGTTTTGCCGGCGCGGGGGCGACGGAAATCCAGCGCGAGATCGTCTCCGGCGTCACGTCCTCGGCCAGCGTCTTGGAAAATCGAATGATAATGCGCCGGCCGGCGATGCGATTGCTTTCCGCTTCCATGCTGGTCACCGCAAACGGCTTTACGTTCCCGATGATGATTTCTTTCCGCACGGGAAGAGCCGCTTTCCATTCGGACGCGGGCAAGCCTGCTTCGACAATCAGCTTCCAGTCGTTCCCCGGCGGCAGCGGCTTGGCCGCCGCGACGAAAAGAATGTTTTTGCGAGGGGGTGCCGGTTTGTCTTTGTCTTTCTCCTCGTCCTCCTCGACCGGGGCCCCCTTTTCTCCCCAGGCCGAGAGGGTCCGGTCGTCACTTTGATAAATCGGGAAATAACGGTCCCGGTTTTTCGGATCGTCTGCCTGTTCGACGCGGGCGTCCGCCTTGCCTCCCGCGGCGTTAGTAAAGCGCAGAAACTTCGCGACGGCCTGGGCATTGACGTTGGCATTGAACAGGATCAGGCAACGCGGCGTAACTGAGGCGTCATGGGGACCGCCTCCCCCGAGCCAGGAAACACCCTTAACGCGCAGGGGAGGAGTTTCAGCCGTTTCCCGGAGCGTCGCCTTTACTTCGCGCCCGGCCGCATCTTTCAGTCCGGCGCGGAGCGAGATCTGATATTTCGTGCCCAGGGGCAAAATCCCCTTGGGTGCAAACGTGCCGCTGCGGGTGCTCAGCCAAACGAACTGGCCCTCGACCGCCGGGGTAAAAATCAGCGGTGAAACCGGCGCTGCCTTCCCCACCTGATCAGCGGGGACCATCTCGGAAGCGAATCGCAGTTCGAAAGTGCTGGACGGATCGAGCTGGCGCGAGGGCAAAAGGAGCTGAACAGCGCGATCTTCCGCGAGGGCACTGGTTACAAAAACGACCACCAGTGCGAACCAAAATGAACGAGTCATATTGGAACCGAAAGTAGCACGGCGAGCCGCGGTTACTTCAACCTAAATCGCGCCGCCGCTCTTGCTCTTGCTCTTGCTCTTCCGGGACGCTGCAACAAATCAGAGAGCACGAGCACGAGTAAGAGTAAGAGCAAGATTCAAGAGGGCATATTTTCACTTGCACGGGTCCCATCCGATGCGAAACGGTAGCCTTCACCAGCCGGCGTGGCGGAACTGGCAGACGCGCTGGACTCAAAATCCAGTACTCGCAAGAGTGTGTGGGTTCGAACCCCTCCGCCGGTAGGATAAATTTTCCGGCCTAAAAAGGTCGCACCGCCAGGAATCACTCTCTGGCGGTGCGAAAAAAAACTAGGGACCCGGTTGGGACCTGATCGGCTGCTTAGTTCCCCTGCGGATTGTAGGCGTTCTCCTGCATCTTTTTGAGGTTATCATTGCTCAGGGTCGTGCGGGTTTTGTTGATTTTGGCTTCGGCGGAATCTTCCTCCACCCAATGCCCGGGAATATTGCTTCCCATTGCCTGCGGAATCCAAACCATTTTCTTGCCGTTCTTGTTAACCGCGCTCTTGTCTTCGGCTGCGACCTGGCCGGTGATATTCAAGCCGGATCCGACATCGACCTTCAAAGCCACTCCCCCACCCGCAAATTTCTCCCCGGGAACGGCGCTGGCCGAAACCTTCTTTTTCCCCGCGCCAACGACCACGGCGTAATGATTGCCTTTAACGGCCGGACTCGTGGAACTCAACTGGACTGTGTAGTTGCCGGGCTGGAGTTTTGCCGTGGAAAAGGTGCCGGCCGAACTCGTCGTACCTTTGAAGGCAGTCTTGCCGCCAGCACCGGTGACGTTCACGCTAATCGGCGGAACCGCCCCATGTGCCATCGAGGCGGCGATAACAAGGAGGGCTATCAGACTACTGCGGAGTATGTTCTTCATTTGCAGGAATACTACCCGGGAGTGATCGCTGCGCCAAGCCCAAAAACAGCGAGCGCCGCTTCTTTCTCGACCAATGGCCCCTGCCCGGCATCGAGACGATGCGGATGGAGCCCTAACCGATGGCCTCAACCAGCATTTCCGTCTCCGCGGCTGCACTGTCGCCGAGGCGATTGAATTGCATGTCGTAGAGGCGGCGGTAATAGACCGATTTCTCCAGTAATTCGGAGTGAGTTCCGATTTCCTTGATCCGGCCTTGATCCATCACCACGATTTGATCGGCTGACAAGATCGTCGAAAGGCGATGCGCAATCGCAATCACCGTCCGCCCGGCGACGAGGGTCTCAAGCGCCTGCTGGATTTGCTTTTCCGATTCGGAATCGAGCGATGAAGTCGCTTCATCAAGAAGGAGAATCGGCGCGTTCTTGAGGAGCGCGCGAGCAATGGCGAGGCGCTGTTGCTGCCCTCCCGAGAGTAAACAGCCTTTGTCGCCGATGATCGTCTCATAACCTTGCGGCTGTGCCATTATGAAGTCATGCGCGAAAGCGGTGCGCGCGGCCGAATACACTTCTTCCCTCGTCGCGTCGAAACGGCCGAACTGAATGTTGCTGAAAATGGTGTCGTGAAATAAGAACGTTTCCTGCGTCACGAGGCCAATTTGTTCGCGGAGGGATTGTTGCTTCAGGGTTCGCAGATCCTGGCCATCCACGCTTACGGTGCCCGCAGTTGGATCGTAAAGCCGAAGGATAAGGGAGAGAATGGTGCTCTTGCCCGCGCCGCTCGCGCCGACGAGCGCGTAGGTTTTCCCGGGCTCGATCCGCAGATTCAAGTCGGCCACGGCGTCGGTGACGCCGCTCGCGTAGCGAAAGGTCGTATGATCGAACTCGATCAATCCCTCGCAATGCCGCAATTCTTTGGCGTCAGGCGCATCCTGGATCGTGGGGGCCGTATCCATGATCGCAAAAACTTCGGTGGTCGCCTGGATCGACTGCTGCATGACCACACTCATCCGGCTCAAGGTTTTGATCGGCTCGTAGAGGAGAGCAATTCCGAAGTTGAGCGCGATAAAGCGGGCTGCACTCAGGTTGGCGTAATAAACGTAAAGCAGGGCCAAACCGATGCCGAACGCGGCGATCACTTCCACGAGCGGGCCCGTGGCTTCGATCGCCCGGATGATGCGCATCATGTTGTGGAACTGGAGGCGATTGCTGCGACGAAACAGGCCTTCCTGGTGCTTCTCGCGCGCGAACGACTTGACCACGCGGATACCGGCGAACGTTTCCTGCATCGTCACGAGCATCTGGCCCATGTCTTCATTCTGATGCTGCATGGCTCTCCGGGCCCGTTTTCCATAGTAGGAGATCGGCACCATGCAGCTCGGAAACAGGACCAGGGTCACGAGGGTGAATTTCCAGTCCATGTAGAGCAGAACGGCGACAGTGCTAACGATGGTGACCGGCTGCTTGAACAAATCGCTGCTGATGGTCGAGAGCGCGGCCTGCATCC
>JBAPMH010000545.1:0-9911 GCA_049278515.1 Chthoniobacterales bacterium | reverse complement strand
CCCTTGGAGTTGCTGCCATTTCCCTGCTGGCCATTTTCGCGCTTCTTCCCGTTGGAGTCAGGACGAATCAAATTGCGATCGAACAAACCGCGTCCACTGACATTTTGTCCGGGGTTGCAGCCGACTTGCGGGCGACACCAGTGGCCGTGCCGCGCGGAAGCGCGACCACTTCTCCGCGTTTCGCGGTCGAAATTCCGGCAAATCCCCTGACGGCCGCAACGACGACGACCTTGTTCTTCACGGGCCAGGGACGATTCTCCACCAGTATCAAGGCTGATTCGCGGTACCGCGTGACCGTCATCTTTCTGCCCAACGGTACCGGCGCTCGAAGCGCGACTCTTGTCGATCTTAAGGCCACCTGGCCGGCGGCCGCCTCTATTCCGAACGCAGGCGGCACCGCGGAAATGTTCATTGCGTTCGATCGGAATTAGCAATGAACAACCGCGCGAATGCCTTCACTCTAGCCGAGCTTCTGGTCACGATCACAATCCTTGCCGCTCTCGTCCTGGTCATCAGCCGGCTGTTGATTAGCGCCAGCAATATTGCTGTCTCGGGAAACAAACGGGTGGATGCGGAGGGCCAGGTGCGACCGCTGTTCGAGCGTTTTGCCGTCGACCTCGTCCAGATGGTCAAACGATCTGATGCGGATTTTTTCGGCAAAGGCACAGGAGCGCCGAACTCTGCCGGCGGGGCCATGCCGGGGGATGATCAGCTCGCTTTTTACAGCACCGTTCCGGGGTACCACGCATCGGGCGTATCGCCGAGTCCGGTCTCGCTCGTTGCCTACCGGGTTGCGACAAACAAGCTGGAACGAATGGCCAAAGCGCTCTGGTGGAACGGCGCATCTTCCTCGGGCGTTCCAATGGTGTTTTTGCCGCTGACGATTGCCGGTAACTGGACGCCAGCGACAAACGGCGACTCCGACTCTGATTACGAGCTGATTGGGCCGCATGTTTTTCGGTTCGAATATTATTACATTCTAAAGAATGGCGTGTTGTCGGTTACGCCTTGGGACGGGACCGCGGGACATACAGACGTGGGCGGCCTGCGGGATGTCGCGGCAATTTCGATTTGCGTCGGTACGATCGATTCGAAAAGCCGGCAGCTGATCACGGATGAAGGCCTCGCCGCGCTTAGCCGAACGATGAACGATTTTTCCATGTCGATGATCTCCGGCGATTTACTCAGTCAATGGCAAAGCGCCCTGGACGATGCCACCGGGGTACCGCGTCCGTCATTGGCAGCGATTCGGTTATACGAGCGCACTTTCTCCCTGGCGCCAATGCCATGACTCAGCGTAACGAGTATCTGCGCCGCCGGCGGGACGGCGGAGTCGCGCTGGTCATTGTCCTGGCGTTCGTCGTCCTGCTCACGCTCACCGTGGTCGCTTACCTGTCACGCACCAGCATGGGCCGGCTCATAGCGCACGGCGACTTCCAGAACGCCAAATCGGACCAACTCGCCCTCAGCGCGATTGGCCTCATCGTGGCGGATCTCAAACAGGAGATAGTGAACGGCTCCACGGCGTCGACGGTGGGCGCTTACACAATCTACGTCCCTGCCAGCAATGCGAACATTTCGCCGATGCGCAGCGGTTGCCCTGCCGGAAACCCCGACCCAATTCCGAACCTCGTCCGACGCAGCGTCCGGCTGGATCCCATCGCGAGCCCAGGCGTAGCGAGCCGGGCGTCGGCGGTGAATTCTTCGACTGACGTCTCACCTAACGGGCGATCGGTCAGCGGCGCGCGATGGAATAAGCATTACCTGATTCCGCGCGATCCAGCATTGTACAGCGGAGCAAATACCAACAAGGTTGGCACGGATCCCTTGCCGCAATTCACGGCGCCGGATTGGGTGTTCGTAACGTCCAACGGACCGACTGTGATGGGCGCACCATCGGACGCCACGATTGGCCGCTATGCGTTCGCCATTTACAACGAAGGCGGCCTCCTCGACGTGAATGTCGCCGGTTTCCCCCAGGCTGCGACAGCAGCCCAGTATGGTCCGAAAGGTCTGCTTGCATTTGCGGATTTGCGGCAGGTTTTCGGAACCACGACTTCCGCAAAGAACCAGATTGATAATCTGGTTGGCTGGCGAAACTACGCCTCGGGGCAAGCGAGCGGAGCTTTTCCGAGCCTGACCTGCTCAGCGACGAGCTATTTCAATTCCGTAATCAAACCGGCCAACGACTTTCTGACGACCAGCCCCGTCCAGTGGAATTCCAGATCCGACCAGGCATTTGTCAGCCGGCAGGAGCTAATCGACCTGCGAAGCACCACCGGGTTCACCCAGGCGGCCCTGCATAGCCTTGGAACATTTTCCCGCGTCGTGGATTATCCCACCTGGGGTAACGCCGCCACGCTGCGAGTCGGTTCCTCGTTCGTTCGTCGGTCCGACGGGACGATCGCTCAGCCGGGCGAACCACTTTTTCGGCGTTTTCCCATGACGCATCTCGCCTGGCTTGGTCCAACCGGCATCCTGACGCCAGGCGATGCGGCCAGGGTTAAGCGCGATTTCGGGTTGGTCTGGAATTCAGATCACTGGGATTATTGGGGAAGCACCGGCTCGACGATTGCCGTATCCATTCCAGCGATCACAGGCAGCTCGGAGCCAGACTTTTTCCAAGTCCTGACTTTTGCCAACCCTGGCGCCTCTATTGCCGAAGTGCTTTCGATCGGTGCGTCCTTAATCGATCGTTGGGATTCGGACAACGTGACGACCTGGATTGAGTACGCCGACCCTGCTGGCGGACCGCACCTCAGGGCCTGGGGCATGGAAGGAGCCAACCCGCCCACCCCCTCCGCCGCACCCGTTCCGCCAACCGGATATGTGGCGATAAACCGGCCGCTGAGGAATGCCGGCGAGTTCGGATACGCCTATAAAAATGCGACGACGACGCTGAACTTTTCCAGCGCATCCAGTCCAGACGCAGCCGTTCTCGACCTCTTCGGTTACCCCGATATTCTCAAGCGGGCGGGGGCAGTTGACCTGAATACTCGGAATTCAGTCGCTCTGGCCGCCTTGATATCGGGAGTCTATGAAAACGGCACCACCACCTTTCCCTTTTCCACTTCCCGACCCATGGATCTGGCTGGAGCAGTCGTGAGTGTAACGACCAGCCAGCCGGCCACAAGCCGCCAGGACCTTGCTCGAATCACTTCCGACTCCGGAGTCCTCGGGTATCTCGGGAACACCGAGGAAAAAAAGGAAGCCTTAGCCCGCGCGCTCGCCGAGGTGTGCCAGACGCGAACGTGGAACGTGATGATCGATGTGATCGCGCAATCTGGTCACTATCCGCCTAACGCAACCACCCTCGCTCAGTTCGTAGTCGAAGGAGAAAAGCGCTACTGGCTTCACGTCGCGATCGATCGGTTCTCCGGCGAAGTGATCGACCGGCAGCTCGAAGCTGTCTACGAATAGTCCCGTCGAAGCCGCGGTGATCGCCGTATAAAAAGATCGCCAATTGCTCGTCAATCTTCATGCTGGACCCACTGTCCCGTCATCATTGACATGCAGGGCATTTACCTCACAGCAGTCCTGACGACCGCGGTGGCTGCCGCGATTTTCGGACCGGTGATCCATAAACTGCGATTGCCGGCTAATGGACGGCTCTTGTGGTTGACGTTCTTCATCTCCCTGCCCCTTCAACCTCTCGCCTTCTACAGCGTTCGAATGCCTCTCGATCATTGGCTGGTGGCCCATCTCGGTTCGACGTCTTTAACCTATCAATGGCTGGCGTCGCTTTACGCACCGCTGACCGAGGAGCCCGCCAAGCTCTTCCCGTTACTCATCCCGGCGATCTATCGTGAAATTCGCCCCGCTAACTTTGCGCGTTACGCGTTGGCCATCGGCCTTGGCTTCGCTATCGGCGAGATGTGGCTCCTTGCCTATCTGGTTGCGCAGATTCCGGCCTACGCGCAGCTGCCTTTCTATCAGTTTGGCGGCTACTTTGGAGAACGCCTGATGGTCTGTGTTTTTCACAGCGCGTTTGTCTCGGTGGCGCTTTGGCGCCTGCGAAATCAATTCGTCCTGGGCTTCGCCGGGGCCGCGGCGCTTCATTGGCTTGGCAACTTTCCAATTCTTCTTCTGGCGTGGAACGTCGGAGGGCTGGGGCAGGTCACCTGGGGCGTGATCGTTCAGTCTTGGCTGGTCGTTTATTTTGTCGGCGCCCTGGCTTTGCTCTCCTATTTTACCTTTGGCCGGGTTGCTCTCGGCCGGATATTTTACGGTCGAAGGCATTGTCCCGAGTGCCAGCAGGATTACGATGCGCCGTTCCTTTTCGCGATAAACTTTGGCCGCACCCGTTATGAACGTTGTCCTCATTGCCGGCACTGGCACTGGACTTCCAGCCCTGTGACGGAAAACGCAGTCGCTTCTCCCAAGGACGATAACCCCGATCGCAGCCTTATCGGTGGAGAGCGACGAAGATGATCTCTGAACAGAACGTTGGCCGGCTGCGGATAGCGGCACTGATCGCGATCACAGTGAGTCTCGCGATTTCGATTTGCTTGTTTCTTCGCGCCGGTGAGCGGACTCCGCGGCTGTTGCTTCTCGGGATGGCTTTCTGGGTCCTTTCTCCGTTCGCAATTCTCGTCTGGCTCAAGATGATTTCGACATCTTGGCCAACCCTGACCCGTGCCGCGGTCTATTGCGTGACCCTGGTTATCACGTTCGGCACGTTGGCCGTTTACGGAGATGACGCCCTGGGGCATCGCAGAGCGCAGGCCGCTTTCGTTTACGTCATCGTTCCGCCGGTCTCATGGCTGCTGATCGCGGTAACCATCCCTGTAACCGCGCTGTTTGCTCGCCGCCGCTCCCGCCAGGACAAGCCCGACTAGGCGGGCTTTCATTCGCGCTCCAATTCCGCGAGTAACTGCTTCCCGATCACTGGCAGAACAGTCTTATCGTCCGCGACGCCGCGGGTGAGAATGACGGCAATGAATTTGCGGCCGCTGGGCAGCTCGATGTAGGCGGCGTCATGTCGGACTTCGCTGGTGTCGCCTTCCTTAGACCAGAGCCGGGTGCCGGGCGAGAGCGATTCACCCAGGAAGTCCTTCACCTGATTCTCCCCGGGCCGCGGCGGATCGAGCGGGCGCTCAAGCAAGGCGAGCATCGCTTTACTCGCCTCGGGAGAAATCGCGCGCTGGCGGACGATCCAGAGGAGAAGAGAGGCGATGGAGTTCGCGCTGGCCCGGTTCCGATTGATTTTGTTTTCGCCCATGATCTGCATGTCGCGACCAAAGGGGCCGAAACTCCAGGGCTTGATGAAGACGCTGACATCGTAACCGAGCGAGCCGAAATACCGGTTTAACTTCCGCCGGCGCTCGAGAAAATCTTCAAGCGGCTTGCCGTTCAACTCGGAGCCGCTCGCAGTCTCAGTCAGGATATCCACAAGGAACGCCGCGGCATCGTTGTCGGAGACACGGATCATTTCTCCCAGGGCACGCTCGATCTCGGGAGTGAGGTGACCTTGATGGAAGGCTTCGACCATAAAGAAGAGCTTCACCAGCGACGCGGGATAGAATGGAGCGTCGCCGTGATAATCAGCCCGCACCATGTTCGCGGGCTTCGTCAGATCAACCACGCTGAGGGCCAGGTTGTCAGGCGTGAGTTTTGGAAATTCCTTGAGACTCGCCTCCGCCACTCGCGCGAGTCTGGCGCCGAGTTCAGCCTCGACCGGGACTGCCCGAAATTCCCGAAAGTCGCCCCGGGCGATGGCCGGACCGAGGAAAAGAAGGGCAATTAGCGGCCGAACGATTGGGCTTCGCAAAAACGCGTGGGTCACTTACCCGACGTTGGTCTGGAGCAGCTTGATGGCGTCGCGCAATTCGGCGGCGCGCTCGTAAAGCTCGCTCGCGATGGCTACTTCCATTTCGCGCTGCATGATCTCGAGTTTCGAAAGCGGACGCTTGGAACTGACTTCCTCGAGCCATTCTTCCAGGAAAGCGAGCTCTGAGCTCTTGGCGGCCAGCTCCGGGAAGCTCGATTGTTGGAAGAAATCCTGAATGGCATCGCGGCCGGCCTCGATCTCGCGCATCGCCTCGGCGAATTTTCCATCGCCCAGCAGGATCGAAGCTTTGGCCCGCGTGTTCATCATGAGGACGTAGGGACGAAATTGTTGAAAGCTCCAAATCATTTCATCGCGATCGGCATGTTCGGCCACGAAGGCAAAAAGGTCGAGGTTGCGCTGGGTGTCGCGGATTACGCCGATGAAATCGTTGATCTGAAAAAGACTGAGGTACCGGTGATAATATTGAATGCCTTCCTGTTGCAGGTCATTGCACTGCTCCGGATTCAATTCGTAGGTCTCGCCTCGCGCTTCGGCACGCTCAGCCCGGCGTTGATGGTAAACGAGGAGCGACTCGCAATTATGCGGCCGTTGGCCATCCGGCCGGCCCGCGACCTCCATCTGGAGGACCCCGAGGTCGATCCGAAGCTGCAATTTCTCTCGCCCATCCAGGCCGATAATCTTGCGCACCTTGATCGCACCAGTTTCGTGCGGCCAATCCTTGAGCAACGAATTAAGATCCAGACTCATTATGTGAATAACGTTCGGAACTGACTCTCTCTTTGTCAATGAAAGGAAAGTTACGGCCTCCCGCCCCACTTTGATTTTCCATTCGCTAAACACCTCAATCGCTGATTCGCTACCCACCGAAGTGGAACAGGAGATCGATTCGTTTATCCGTTTTCTCGCCACGGAACGCGGTCTCTCGGACAACTACCAGCTCTCGACGCGCCGCTCCCTGACCGAGTTCGCGACCTGGTGTTCCTCGGCAAAAAAAATCAGCGCCATCGGCGAGGTCACGCAGCCGGTGCTCAGCGAATACCTGGCAACCCAAAAAAGACGCGGGCTGGCGGCGTCATCGATCAAATTGATCGTTGTGGCCCTGAAAATTTTCTTTCGCTTTCTCAACGCCAAAGGTGTCCTAGAGCGCGACCCGACGGAAACGCTGACCCTGCCGCGAATCGAGCGCTATCTGCCGGATACGCTGAACGAGCTCCAGGTCGAGCGCCTCATTGAAAGCATCGACACCAGGCATCCCCTCGGGTTGCGCGACCGGGCGATCGTGGAGTTGCTCTACGCGAGCGGACTGCGCATCTCGGAACTGGCCAATGCGCGCCTGGAGAACCTCAATTCCGAGGAGCGCATCCTGCGGGTGACCGGCAAAGGAAACAAGATGCGCCTTGTGCCGGTGGGCCGGAAGGCCTGTGGGGCGCTCGCTGCCTACGTTTCAACCGAGCGCCCAAGGCTGGTAAAAAGGCGCTCCAGTAGTGAAATTTTCCTTTCGAGCCGCGGAACCAAACTGACGACGGTGCGCATTTGGCAAATCGTGAAAGAGCGCGCCAGGCACTCCGGCCTGGAGACGAACATTTACCCTCACCTCTTGCGGCACAGCTTCGCGACGCACCTCCTGAGCAACGGGGCCGACCTGAGAATTATCCAGGAAATGCTCGGTCACGCTGACATTTCCACGACCCAGGTCTATACCCACGTGGATCAACAGCGCCTGAAAGCGGTCCACCGGAAGTTTCACCCCCGAGCGTGACCGTTCGCCAGCGGCGAACGGAAATCCCAAATCCCAATTTCCAAGCTCCAACCAAATCCCAAAAACCAAACTTAAGAGAAGCAGCGACGACAGGCGATTGACGTCTTGAGAATTGAAAGTTCCCTGGGATTTGGAACTTGGGATTTGGGATTTCCGCCGTCGGCGATACAGTTGCGGACTTAAGATGAGAAAACTTCAGTTGCTGATCCTGGCGGCGGCGGTGGCGGCCGGCGCGATCTGGTACTTTTTTTACCGTTCCCACCACACCTCGAGCGTGGCCGTCACCTCCCTCTTACCGAAAGAGGCTCTCGCTTTCGTGCATCTCCCCGACTTCAACCGGTCCCGCGAGGACTGGCACCAGACCGATCTCTATCACCTCTGGATGGAACCCGCGGTCCAGGATTTCCTTTCGAAGCCGCGTTCGAAGATTTCGAGCCCGGGGAACGTGGAGCAGACCGTCGAAGAAATCGAAACGCTTGAAATCAAAGACGCGTTTATCGCCCTGGTATCGATCGAATTTAGCGCCTGGAAAATCGTGGGCGGCTTTCGATGCAAAGACGACGCAAACGGAACTAAAATCATCGCCAACTGGCGCGCGAAATTGCTGGGGAATGCATCCGATCTCAAAGAGGAAACTATCGAATACCAGGGGCGCCGGATTCAGACCGCGAGCTCGGGCATTTTCAATCTCGCCACGGTCCAGGCCGGCCCCTGGATCTTCTTCGGAAATGATCTCGAGCATCTGAAGACGCTGCTCGATCGTGCGGATGGCCGGCGGAAGGAGCCGCAAACCTCCCTTTCGACAGAGAGCGCTTACCTCAGCACTTCGAAGCATATGCCATCGAGTTACGCGGTACTGGCTTACGCGCGCGTCGATCAAATGATTGAGAAACTGGCGCCAGCCGCTGAGCAGGCGGACGGTCCGCAACCTGATCGCGTGGCGCCGCTCCGCAAAATTCGCAATTTTTGCGGTGCAACGGCGTTCGATGGCGGCAAGATTCGCGACACTCTATTCATCGGGATGCCAAGGATCGCCGATCTTGGCTCTTTGACTCGCTCCTCGCTCTCCCTGGGAACCGCAGACACGTTTTTCTATGCGGCGAGCATTCTCAATTTGACGAAAGAGATGGAGATCGGGCCCCAGGCGGGAGGAGCAGGCTGGCTCGGTATTTTGAGGCAACTCACGGATGTGCTTTCGGCCAACGGCATCGGACTCGACGAATGGAAGAGCGCCTTCGGCCCCGAACTGGGTCTGGTCGGCGACTGGCCATCGAATTCGCGCTGGCCCGCGCCTTTTCTCACGCTGCAGGTGAAAGATTTTGCGAAGGCCAACAAGATCGTCACCACGATCACGTCGACGCCTTCGGACGGCGATGCCTGGAGTCACCAGCAGAGGGAAGGGGTCCATTATTTTTCCAGGACCTCCGGCGGACAATTCTTTTCCTTATCGCCGACGATTGGATTGTCGAAGCAGATCCTGGTAGCCGGCGTGGACACCAGTTCGGTGGAGGCGGCGCTCAAGCGGGCTGTAACCGGAAACTCCGGCCTGGCGGCTTCAAAAAAATTTCAGGACGCGGAGCGAGCTCTGCCCTGGCCGGGGGAGGCGTTCGCTTATCTGGACCCTGCGCTTATTTACACGCGCTTCGACGAAACGTTGAAACCGGTGCTGATAATGGGCGCGGCATTCATGCCGGGCATCTCCGATACCGTGGACCTAAGCAAACTGCCGCCCGCAGAAGTTATTACGCGGCATCTTGGCCCGCTGGCCACGTCGCAAAAATACGAACGTGATGGCTATGAGGCGCAGTCGATCTGCCCGGTCCCCCTTTATCCCACTATTTTAGGATCAATCATCGCGTGGACCGGGTTCTCCCGGGGAGTAGGACTCGGCACCCAACCTTTGCCTCCGATATCCTCACCGAAGACCGGTTCCACGCCAACCGCCACCCCGGCGCCTTCCCCCGGGAATTCACCATAGCCCAAGAGGCTATAAATAGACATAAATACCTCTCCGTAAGCATGTTATTTCACGCATAGAATTGTGCTGCGGAATGAGGAAAACATGATACCATTTTCGCCCTATGGCTATTCTCAAGAAAAACGCATTCTCCCGTCGAGTTCCCGATCTTGTGACTGAGGAACTGGTGGCGGTGCTTTCACGACGTGCATCTTTCGAGTTCAAACAGCTCTTTGATATTGTGCACGAAAATCTTCGTGCCCGGAATGCAGCCAGCGGCGGCGAAGAAATGTTGCGCCTTCGCGCTTACGAAAAGCTCCAGAATCTCGTAGCCCGCGGCGCGGTTAGAAAAACCGGCAAAAAATATAAAGGACTTCCGGCCGCGCTCGCCCAGGCGATTGCAC
>JBAPMH010000544.1:0-1689 GCA_049278515.1 Chthoniobacterales bacterium | reverse complement strand
AAAGCCGGTCGAGGATCGCGCGATCGCTCTGGTCGAGGCCGAAAACGCGCCAGGCAATGAAATATCCCGCCAGGTAAAGGATGGCGGACGCGACTTCTTTCCATGGACCATGAAGCGGGACGCGGAGAAGCAAAACGAAGGGGAGCGGAGCGAGCGCGGCCATCCACGGTTTGACCAGGGCGCGCCACGGCCAGCGCCACTCCACCAGCCACGCGATTTGAATCCATCGGAGAACGCCTTTGATGAGGTAGGGAGAAAAAATTCCGAGGGCCGCGCCGAGCGCACCGAACGCGGGAATCAGGACAAGATTCAAACCAACGGCGGCGGCAAACGCGATGGTGGAGTTCAGGAGATTCATCTTCGGCCGCTCGATCATCAGAATCGTTTCGCCGAGACCGACGAACGCGTTCAAGGCACAGGCTCCGCCGATGATGGCCGCCCAGACTCCCCCGCGGTGAAAAGCGGGGCCAAAAATCGTCATGATGGTGCCCCCGGCCAGAGCGAGAACGGCAACCGAGGGCAGTAACAATGCGAGCATCCAGCGCGCGAGGTAGGCATAACTCGCCTCGGCGGAACGGATCTGGCCGGCTCCAATTTGGCGCGCGACGATCGGAGTAAAGATCGGAGTGAACGCCTGGCTGACCTTGCGAAGGCCTCCGCCTACCTCGAGGGCCGCGGCATAGATGCCGAGGGTTTCGAGAGTCACGCCGGGAGCGCGGCCGACAAACCACCCCAGCATGATGAGGTCGATGCGCATGATGCCGATGTTGAGCAAATCGTAGAGGGCAATCGGCGCCGAGGCCCGCAAGAGCCGCGGCACCAGGTCGGCTTCGGATGAGCGCGGCGTTTTTCCGAAGGAGACCAAACGCCGGGCCAGCACGACGGCGACGAGACCAGAGGCAAGGGTCCCGACGATCGCGGCGAGTTCCGGCGCAAGTTCTCTGACGCCAAGGGCAAACGCCAGGAGGAGGGCTCCGGCGGTTCCGAAGCTTTCGGTCAGGCCCCGCGAATAAATGTCGTGGTGCATCACCGTCATGCCGCGCGAAATGGCGGTGCTGACCCGATAAAGAGTCACGCCCGGCAAAGCCAGCAGCATGATGGCGATGGCCGGGACAAATTCCCGGCGTATTCCCAGCGAAGGTCCCCAGTTCCAAACAACCAGGAACCCTCCGGCCGCCAGGAGAAGACTGCTCCCGAACGAGATCGCGAGCGCGGTGTTCATGACCCGGCGGCTGCTGGCGCGATCGCCCGCTCCTTCCGCCTTGGCGATGAACGCGATGGCGCTGTAATCGAATCCGAGCGTCGAAAATTTGCTCAGCAGATCCATCGTTGCCCAGGCCAGACCGAAAATGCCGAGAGCGGCGCTGCCGAAGAGACGCGCGACCAGAAAGGTAAAGATGCCGCGGAGATTCGAAGCAAGGAACGCGATCGTATTCACGAACACGCCGCGCGCCAGGACCACGCCATCCGTGGAATTGTCGGCCGCCAAAGGGTCCGGCCGGGGTTGCGCTTGTTGATCCATCTTCGTCACCGGCCTTTCGCTGCCGCGTCACGGTAAACCGTCAGAGTTTCCTGCGCGCAACGATCCCAGGAAAAGTCCTGCGCCCGTGACAACCCTTGCTCAGTCAACGATTGACGCAGCCCGGACGACCGGACGAAATCCCGCAACGCGTTCGAGAGGCCATCGAA
>JBAPMH010000543.1:0-4168 GCA_049278515.1 Chthoniobacterales bacterium | reverse complement strand
AATCCGAACCGCGGCCGTGCGGCGACCGGGACGGCGACTGTCGCTACGATCTCACTGTTTAGATTCGGATCGCGCTGGCCAAGGTATGCAAACAATCGCTGGAGGACCTTGCCGCCGATGGGGGACTTCGATTTTGTGACTTGCGCCTTACGTGCGATCTGAGCTTCGTTCTTGCTCTTCATGGGGGGACCTTTTCGGGTTGGGGTTGGGGTTGGGGGGTGGGGTTGGCTGCTTGCTGCCGAGACTATCTTTTTTCCCTGTCGCCCCAAGCTTTTTCTTTGGGGGCGGCAAAGACGGGCTGGTCGTGCCTCGCGCCTGCTCGTACATTTGAAGCCGCTGCGCGGCGCGTCCGCCGGGAGGTTCTGGGGTTTTATCGCCTGGCCGTCTCATTCCACAGCTTATCGATCAAGCTGACTGCTTCATTGCGTAACGGAATCCGAAGGAAGTGTCAAGGTCGCGGCCACCGAAGTGCATTGCCACCCGGGGAGTGAGAAGATAATAATGGAAGGCACTCCCGCGGATGGCGCACGATGTTTTCATTTCGCACTCGTCGAATAATCGCACCGTCGCCAACGCCGCTTGCGCGGCGCTCGAGAGCGCCGGGGTCCGTTGCTGGATCGCGCCGCGCGATGTCATGCCGGGCCGGTCTTATTCGGGCGAAATTACGCGGGCCATCCAGCAGAGCCGCGCTTTCATCCTGATTTTCTCGGAGCATTCGAACAATTCCGAACAGGTCCTGCGGGAGGTCCAGCTGGCGGCCAATTCGCGCCTTCACATTGTTCAGTTCCGTATCGATGCCGTGATGCCGAGTGACGATCTCGAATACTATCTGAGCGGCCCGCATTGGTTGGATGCAGTCACCCCTCCGCTGGAAAACCATCTCGAGCAGCTCAAGAGCTCGATGAAAGCGCTTCTTGCCTTGCCGCGGACAGCGGAATCGGGCGGCGAACCTCGCCCGGCGGAGCCGGCCGCGCCCCATCTGCGACCGCCACCGCCACCGCCAGCGTCCCCGCCCATTTTTTCCCCACCGCTCGTGACGCCGACACCGGCCAAGCCGGGTTCCAATGCCTGGAAATGGGTCGCGCTGGGGATTGCCGGCTTTGCCGCGCTGGGATTGGTCGCATTCGTCATTATTTTTGCGCTGATCCCCAAGCCGCCGCCTATTGCGCCAGCGCCGTCGTCCAACGCGACGCCTGCTCCTCAGAGCGTTGCCGCGGTCCAGCCGAAACCAAGCGCCGAATCCACTCCGGAACCACATCTGTCGGCCGCGCCACCGGCAACCAGTTCCGTGGTGAGCGCCGAGGAAGCCGAACGATACGTGAAGGAATTCAATCGCGACATGGAACGCGGCGATCTTCCGGCCACGATCGCGTATCTCGACGACACCGTCGATTACTACGCGTTCGGTCCAAAGCCGAAAGCCTTCATTGCCGATCAAATGCGACAATATTTTGCCGCTGTCCCGGTTCGCGCCTTTGTGGTCGGCGAAGTAAAAGTGCAGCCCGGTCCGAAGCCAACGGTAGCGACCGTGATCTTCGACACCCGTTACTCCATCCGTGATGCGCTTGGTACTCAAGCCACTGGCAAAACCCGCACCGAATGGGACCTGGTCCGCCGCCCGGACGGTCTGAAGCTCATCCGCACGAATTGGATCACCTATCCGGACGCGACGCCTTCTCGGTGACGGTAGGAATTCTGCTACACCTCCGTCATCATTTTTTCCTCGCCGAATTCGACCCCGGCTGCCAAAATCCGATCCTCACCCTCAACCGAAAGGATCCCCTATGAAAAAAGCATCCCTCCTCACAGGCGCTCTTCTAGCGTTTCTCATCTACGTCGCGTTTCCGTCGGCGGCTCAGGCTACAGACGATGTGTCATTCGAGCTGTATTATGGTTCGGGCAACAACCTGTACGTCGAAATGGACTCGGCCACTCCCGGAGCAACCATCTTCTTTACCCTAGGCATAAACGGCCAGGGCTATCGACCCGACCCGACGCACAGTGGCAGCACGCCTGGCTATGGCACGAGCGTCTATTATGGAATGGTGCCAGTTTCCTACGGCTCGACGTTTTATTTCGCCGCTGTCGCCTGGACCGAGAGCGGAGGAGACTCGGACGTCACCTACTACGAGCAACACAATCCCAACTGGTAAGACTGCTCACGAGAGGAGTCGAACCTGGATCGAGCGCTCCGTCGCTCGATGCCAAAATAATGGCGGCAAAGCCGCATTGAAATAAGATCGCGCGTGCGCTTGGCACTCGAGCCACCGGCCGAACCCCGCACGGAATGGGATCTGGTGCGGAATCGCGATGGACTGCGAATCGTCCGGTCGAACTGGATCACGTATCCCGATCCAACTCCGTCGCGCTGACAGGCGAGAATGCCCTCATGATTTTCGCTCACGAATGAGTCGAACCTCCACGGGTTCGCCCTACGGTCCTGCGGGCGAAAGAGCACAGGCGACACGTGTAGGAATTCTCCTACGCTCGTCTGTCGCTTTTGCTTTGATTGTTCCGATTCCAATTGGCATAATCCAAAGACGTCACCCCTAAATAGAAAGAAAATAATCATGAAAACAAAGTCCTCCCTTGAATCCGCGTTCTTCAATGCACGTGCCCTAATTGGTTTCGGTTTTAGCGCAATCGGGCTCCTTCTGGGGCTGGTTGCGTTTATTGCGCTTCCCAGTCAGTCCGCCTGGGCAAGCCCTGCGCCCTGTACCGAGGTGGTCTTCACGGACTCAAACGGGCCGAACGGTACGACACTTGTTTCCATGGAGTCCCACAGTGAGGGATATCCCGGCTCCCCATGCACGATTTACTTCACCGTGAGCTCTACTGGATGGCCGTCCAACCCCACCCACTCTTCCACTGTCTATACGGCTCCTTTCACGCTGCCCTGGGGGGGAGTGGAGCGGTGGTTCCTAGCGTTCGGACATAAATTGAATGCGAGCCCGGAGGATACGGATATCTTCGAGCACCAAGCCACCAGCAGAGGAGGTCCGTAGAGAACCAGGGATAATTGCCTGCGGCCGCCCCTAAACATTCGGTAACTGCTCACGAGAGGAGTCGAACCTCCACGGGTTTCCCCATACGGTCCTGAGCCGTACGCGTCTGCCATTCCGCCACGTGAGCTTGTCGCCGAGCGGTTGCTAACGTGCGCGCGCCGCGAGTTCGCGCAAGGCGAAAGCCTTCCTGATCCTGATCATGCTCCTGATCCTGATCCTGATCCTGAGAAACAAAGTCGCCCAGAGGAGATCAGGAGCAAGATCAGGAGCAAGAGCAAGAGCAAGAGCAAGAGCAAGAGCAAGAGCAAGAGCAAGAGGAGAGCACTTACGAACGCCGCTTCTTCCGGGCGCGTTCTTCGAGCTGGTTTGCCTGGCGGGCTTTGCCTAGCGAACGCAAAAGATCGGCGTAGTTCGAGGCGACGATCTCATAATCCTCCGGCGGCTTGTCCGCGGCCGCTTCCCAGGTCTTGATCGATGCCCGGTAAAGCTCCGAGGCGCGGGCGTAATCGCCGTTCGAATGATAGACGACCGCAAGGTTGCACTTCGATTGCGCGATGTCGGGATGCGTCGGCGGATGAAATTTTTCGCGGATGGCCAGGGCGCGCAGATGGGTTTTTTCCGCCTCGGCAAATCGCCGCTCGTTCGTATAAAAAACAGCCAGGTTATTGAGGACCGATGCGACATCGGGATGCTCCGGACCGAGCTGCTTCTCGTAAATCTCCAGGGCATGGAGGTAATAAGGCTCGGCCGCTTTTTGCCGGCCCGTCTTGCGATAAATCAACGCGACATTGTTCAGGATCGTGCCGAGATCGGAATAGGGAATGTCCGGCAAACGCGCGCCAGTCTTGAAAGCCGTCTCGTAATAAGCGAGGGCGGCGTCGGTTTCGCCGAGATTATCGCAAACAAAGCCGAGGCGCCGGGCGGAACGAAAAAGGGCGCGATCGTCGGGCGGCTCCGCTTTCTCCAGGAACGAGTGCGCTTTTACCAAGTAAGGCTTGGCCGCCGCGCGATCGCCCGCCTGGTCGTGAAGCTGGCCGAGTCTCTCCAGACTCAGGACGTACGAACTGTCGCCCGGCTTGAACGCGCGCTGGGCCAGAGTGAACGCGGTCTCGGCGACGCGGATAGCCTCAGGCAGCCGGTTGCTGGCCCGCAGCATGTCCAGC
>JBAPMH010000542.1:0-18626 GCA_049278515.1 Chthoniobacterales bacterium | reverse complement strand
GAAAACGACTCCGCTCCGATGGGGCGCAGCCATCGGGCTGTATGCCGTGGCGCTTGGCGCAAAGGAAGTCGCTGTTCTGTTTCCGCTCGTCGTGGTTGCGTTGTTGGGTGGCGGACGCGGGCAAGGAGAGAAGGAAATTTCCTGGGGGAAGGCATTGTCAATCGCGTGGCCGTTTGCGGCCGTCGCCTTCATCTACATCGTCGTCCGGCAATCGATCCTGGGGACCGCGCAACAGTTACCGGAAGGCGGCGCGAGCCTCGGCGAAACCATTCTTACGGCCCCGGCCGTGTTCGCCTTTTACCTTCGCCAAATGATCGCCCCCCTATTAATCGGGCCTTCCTATCCGTTGCGGGCGGTCACGACGGAGAACGTCGGGCTGTTCAATTTTGTTATTCCGCTGGTTGTTTCAATGGTGGCCGGTTGGTGGATGGTCAGAATCGCGGGGCGCTCGAAAATCGCGCGGATCGGATTGGCCCTGCTTTTAGTGCCGCTTCTCCCCGCCATGTACATCGCGGCGTTCCATCCCGAACAATTGGTGCACGATCGCTATCTCTACCTTCCCCTGCTCGGCTTTTTGATGCTGATTGTTCCCGTCCTCGCGTCCTTTCTCGAGCGGGTGGCTGGCGAAAGCACGAAGCGCGGCCCCCTCCTGATTTTTGTTTTCGCGGCAATCGTCGCGGTCCCGCTGGGCGCGCAAACCCTGAGATACAATAAGGCGTGGACCGCGAATCTGGCCCTCTGGGAATGGGGTGTGCGCTCCGACCCGAACTCTGCCTTCAATTATCAGCATTACGGCATCGAGCTGCAGGAAGCCAAACGGCTGGCGGATGCGGTCGCGGCGTTCGACCGGTCGGTTGCGATTCGCCCGATGGATGCGACGAGCGTGTCGCGCGCGACGACTTTGATCGAGCAAAAGCGATTCGCGGAAGCGGAACGCGATTTACGCGGGGTGACTTCCAAGCAGACAGGAGAAGTAAACGCCTACACGATGTACCAGGCCTACGAGCGCCTCGCAGTTTCCCTTACCCAGCAGAGTAAGATGGACGAAGCCGCCGGCGCGATGTTGGAGGCGCGCCGCCGTTTGCCGCGTTATACAGCCGCGTTAACAGAAAAACTGGCGGTGATTTTGTATCAGGGAGGCCAGAAGAATCAGGCGCTCAACGAGCTCAACGCGGTCCAAGCGCAGGGGCGTTCGGAAAGCCTGCCGGAATCGCGCCTGATCTTTTTCAGGCTGGGGCTGTTGAACCAGGAATTGGGAAAACCACAGGAAGCGCGAGCTGCTTTTCAGGAGTTTCTGTCGGTGACCCGCGGAATTCTTACGCCCGACATCAAGGAGGCCCGGACCCAATCCGAGGCGGCCTTGCGGAGTTTGGCGCGATAGAAGCGCCTCGGCCCAGTGTTTTGGCCCGGAACAATCGACTTCCGGCGCCCGTCCCGGGCTGGGGTTTTTAGACATGGTTTACCCGGAGTTCCGCTAGCGCTTCACTCCGGGCTTTATTGCGTCGCACCTTCGGTGCTGCCGAGGGCCGGAGGCCCGATGGAATGAAGCCCGGAGCATAGCGCAGCGAAGCTCCGGGAGTTGGGGTCCAATATTGGCAAAACCCCGGCCGGGGTGACGGAAACGCGAGCCAGCCGATCGAACCCGCAGATGACAGCACATGTAAAAATAGTGGCGGACGACGCGGCTCAGACCCAGTTAGGGGGGCGCTTTTCGAGGAACGCGGCGATCCCTTCCTTGGATTCCGAAGATTCCCGGGCCTCCAGGTGGTAACGGAGGGCACATTCGATGTCTTCTTTGACCGACGAAGACCAGAGCTCTTCCATCAACCGTTTTGAATTGGCGAGGGCGCCGGGAGCTCCCTGCAAAATTGACGAGGCCAGGGCCCGGGCTTCATTCGCCAATTCGGTCGCCGGCACGACCCGGTTGACGAGGCCGATCTCACGCGCGCGGTCCGCTTCGATCAGTTCCGAGGCCAGGACCAGCTCACGCAGATCGCGCTCGCGCAATTGCCGCCGCAGAAACGTCATGACCAGGCCCGGCACGAGGCCGCGCCGCACTTCGGGATACCCTATCTTGGTTCGTTCGGCCGCAATGACGAAATCGCACGCGGACATGATTCCCGCTCCGCCCGCCACGGCCGCGCCGTGGACCGTCGCAATGGTGACGAGCCGCGTGTTGGCAAGGGCGAGCAACATTCGCCCGACCATTTCCGCTGAAGCGTGAGCTTTCTCCGTCAGAGCCGCCTCTTCCAAATCGAGACCCGTGCAAAACGCTTTCCCGGCTCCGCGCAGGATAATGATGCGCTGGCCAGGATCCGCACCGGCGGTTTCGACTGCCGCGGTCAATTCAGTCATCAACTCAATCGTGAGCGCGTTCCGTCGTTCCGGGCGGTTTAACGTAATGATACTGATTTGCGGACTTTGTTTTTCGACGAGAACGACAGACATGGTTTAACCTTCTTCTGTCAGTAACATCCGTGATGATGGAATCAGTCAAGCTCATCGAATGTCCGCGGGACGCCTGGCAGGGGCTTCCGCGTCAGATTCCGGCCGGCCGAAAGGCCGAATATTTGCGCGCCCTGGTGACGGCTGGGTTCGGTCACCTTGACGCCGTGAGCTTTGTCTCACCTCGGGCAATTCCGCAGATGGCCGACAGCGAAGAGGTCCTGAGTTTGCTCGGGGGGCCGCCTGCCGGGGTGGAGATTATCGGCATCGTCGTGAACGAAAAAGGAGCCG
Source organism: Chthoniobacterales bacterium (assembly GCA_049278515.1). Classification (GTDB taxonomy): domain Bacteria; phylum Verrucomicrobiota; class Verrucomicrobiia; order Chthoniobacterales; family UBA10450; genus AV80. Next base: position 15,890 of record JBAPMH010000542.1, on the reverse strand, counting down.
CCCGCGCGCTCGCCACCGGCGCGGTCAGCACGCTCGGGTTCCCCTGCTCGATTTCGGAGACGTTTCTGCACCGGAACCAAAATCAATCGATCGACGAAAATCTCGCGGTGCTCAAACGGATCAAAGAGACGGCGGATGAGGGTGGCCGGAAGATGGTCGCGTACATTTCGATGGCCTTCGGTAATCCTTACGGAGATGCCTGGAGCGAAGAAAAAGTAGTCGAGGCTGCCCGAGCGATCACCGGGCTTGGGATCGAGGAGATTTCACTCGCGGACACGGTCGGCGCGGCGGAGCCGGCGCTCGTCGCGCAGGTGCTTGGAAGCGCATTACGAGAGTGCGCCACCGCCGAGCTCGGCGTCCATCTTCACAGCACCCGCGCCGGCGCTGCGGCGAAAATTCTGGCCGCCTACGACGCTGGCTGCCGGCGGTTCGACTCAGCCCTCGGCGGATTAGGCGGGTGTCCGTTCGCCCAGGATGAGCTGGTCGGAAACATTCCCACCGAAGAAGTCATCCGCGCTCTGGAGCAACGCGGCGTCCGTCTGCCGATCCGGGATTCGCTGACGCCGGTCCTGCGCCTGAGCCAAGAAATTAGCGACGAATTTTCTTCCGCCGATCACGCTGGCAGTCAGACCTGAACGACGCCGGTATGAAAACGCGCCTTCGGCATGGGGCGCGAAACATATTGAAGGAGACGCGCCAGCACCTGGCGAGTTTCATGCGGCTGAATGATCGCATCCACCCATCCCCGAGCCGCGCCGTACCGGATATCGGTTTGCTCTTCGTAGGATTTCTTGACGGTGGCGCGCAACGCCTCCAGCTCTTCCGGCGTGGATTTTTTGTCTCCGCGATCGCTGGCCCGGGCGAGGATGCTGAAAATGGTATCGGAAGCCTGGGCCGCGCCCATGACCGCGTAACGTGAGTTAGGCCAGGCCAGGATAAAACGCGGATCGTAAGCCTTGCCGCATAGGGCATAGTTTCCCGCACCGAACGAGCCGCCGACGACAACGGTGATTTTTGGAACGGTCGAGTTGCTGACCGCATTCACGAGCTTCGCGCCGCTGCGTATGATCCCGCTTTGTTCGGCGTCGCGGCCGACCATGAACCCGGTGACGTCCTGGAAGAAGATGATGGGCAAGCCGGTCTGGTTGCAATCCATGATGAACCGCGCCGCCTTGTCCGCGCTGTCGGCGTAGATGACACCGCCCATCTGAATGCCTTCCGTTTTCGTGCGCGCTTGCATCCGCTGGCTGGCCACAATCCCGACCGGCCGGCCATCGATCCGGGCATAGGCGGTAACGAGCGTCTTCCCGTAGTCGGCCTTGTATTCATCAAGCGATTCGGCGTCGATGATCGAGGCGAGGAGGTCACGCGCGTCATACGGTTTATGGCCGTCGAGGCTCATCAATTCGTAAACTGCTTCCGGCTTCTTCGCTGGCGAATGAGAGCGGGTTTTCGGTGCCCGTGCCGCGGCCTCGGCCTCCGGCAGCAAACCGACCAGGGAACGCAGCCGCTGCAAGCACGACGTGTCGTCCTTTTCGTAAAAATCGACGGTGCCGCTGATTTCCGCGTGCATTTTGGCGCCGCCCAGGTCCTCCGCATCGACGACCTGGCCGATGGCCGCTTTCACCAGCGATGGACCCGCGAGATAAAGGCCGCTTCCTTCCGTCATCAGGATCTTGTCGCAGAGCACCGGCAGATAGGCGCCCCCCGCAACGCAGTTCCCCATGATCGCGGCAAATTGCGGAAGGCCGGCGGCGGAGATGACGGAATTGTTGCGAAAGATTCGCCCGAAGTCGTCCTCATCGGGAAAAATTTCGTCCTGCATCGGGAGAAAAACGCCGGCTGAATCGACCAGATAAACAAGGGGCAGCGCGCATTCGAAGGCGATTCGTTGAGCGCGAATCAGCTTTTTGCAGGTGGCGGGGAAGAAGGCGCCGGCTTTCACGGTGGCGTCGTTCGCCACAATCATGCAGGGGACGCCGGCAATGTTACCGATGCCCGCGACAGCGCCGGCGGCCGGAATATTTCCCCATTGGGGATACATTTTGTAGGCCGCCCAGAGCCCGAGCTCGAAAAGAGCCGAATCCTTATCGAGCAACTGGTTGATGCGTTCGCGCGCGAGCAGACGACCCATCTTGTGCTGGCGGTCCTGGCCGGCTTTGCCGCCCCCTTCGCGGAGAACGCTTTCTTCACGCGCGATAGCGGCGCAGCGTTCGCGGAGTCCTTCGGGCAGTGGAGTTGGAGTTCGAGACATGACCGCGGAAGGCTTACGCCGCGCGGACGATGGAATCAAGCACTTGCCACGGCCGAACACGGCGACAGAGCGCCGTGGCTACAGTCAATAGACGTCGGTTTCCGTAGGATAACCGGAGTCGTCCCGGATTGAGCGCAAGCGATTGCGGCTGCCGCGTTCCGATTCCGGCCGGTTAATCCTCTCGAGGGCAATCTTCACCAGCACCGGAACCGCGGCGAGTGCGCCGACGGAAACCAGGGCAATGGCGGTGGCTTGGCGGAACGGGCGCCGGACCTTGTCGGCCACCAGCATGCCGACTCCAAGTCCAAAGGCAGTCCGGGCGAGGACGAGCAATCCATCCAGCGGAACTGGCTCTCCAGTTTTTGGAATGGATATCGAGAGAGACATCGCATACCCTTATACGTCTCGTTTTGGAAAAGGAAACGGGAAAATCTTGCCGTCCGCGCGATCGAATCGGCGGCTGCGTTTGCACGAATTCAACATGTCCGCCGCGATCTATGCTCTCATCCTAGCCGGAGGAAGTGGGGAGCGTTTTTGGCCGTTGAGCCGCCGGGCGCGCCCGAAGCAACTGTTGCGGCTCGTTACGAAGCAAACGTTGCTGGAGCAAACGGTGGCGCGCCTCGAGGGACTGGTGGGGCTGGAGCGGCTCCTCATTCTGACCAACGTCGAGCAGGAAGCGGCCGTGCGTGAGCTGCTGCCGAAATTACCGGCAGAAAACATCGTGGCGGAACCGGCGAAGCGCGATACCGCGGCGGCGGTCGCCCTTGGGGCGGGCTGGGTGGCGAGCCGGGATCATTCGGCGACCATGATCGTCTTGCCGGCCGATCATGTCATCGAGGACACCGCCGCTTTTCAAAAAACTCTCACCGCGGCGGCTGCGGCGGCCGAGGAAACCGGCGCGCTGGTCACGATCGGGATCAAGCCAACCTGGGCTTGCCCGGGTTATGGCTACATCGAGCAGGGTGAAGCGGTCCGTCTTCGGAGTGTGGGGGCTGAAAGCGCCGTCCATCGCGTGATCCGCTTTCGCGAAAAACCAAACCCCGATTTGGCCGAGTCTTTTTTGCGGAAAGGAAATTTCCGGTGGAATGCCGGAATGTTTGTCTGGTCGGTGCCGTCGGTGCTGAGCGAGTTCAACCGCCACACGCCCGAGCTCGCCAGTTTCATTTCGCAGCTCCGGGCGCCGAATAATTTTCAAAAAACGATTCGGGAGCGCTTCGGCAATCTGCCGCGGATTTCGTTCGATTATGCGGTCATGGAAAAGGCCGACCGTGTTCTGATGGTCGAAGCGAGTTTTGACTGGGACGACGTCGGGAGCTGGCGGGCGGTTGCGAAGTATTTCAAAAACGATGTCGAGGGGAACGCGGCCAATTGCGAAATTACCGCGCTGGATTCGACGAACAATATCGTGTTCAACCCCGATGGCACCCGGATCGCGCTCCTCGGCGTCCACAATTTGATCGTGGTCCGAACGGACGATGCGATTTTGATCTGCCACCGTCATCAGGCCGAAAAAATAAAAAACCTGCTCGGGAAGATTCCGGAGGAATTGCAATGAGCGCGTTCACGATTCGAAGACGCATCCTCGGGATCGATCTGGGAGAAGCGCGGATCGGGGTGGCCGTTTCTGACGAGCTTGGAATGCTGGCGCACCCGGTCGAAACAATTCCCGCGCGTGGCGACCCGGCAGGGCGAATCGCTGAGATCGTGAAAGAAAAAGACGCGGAGCGGGTTGTTATCGGATTACCCCGGCACATGAATGGAACTGTGGGGGCCGGAGCGGCGGAGGCGCTCGCTTTCGCGGAGAAATTACGCGCCCGCGTTTCCTGCCCAGTGGTAACCTGGGACGAACGCATGACCACGATGGCCGCGACTCGCGCGCTTCGCGAAAGCGGCCAAACCAGCCGGAACTCCCGAGGCGTCATCGACCAGGTGGCGGCGCAAATGATTCTGCAGGGTTACCTCGATGGGTTACAAGTGGCTCGCGGTCTCGAAGCCGGCGATGGACCGGACGCGGTGCGCCAAGATTAGATGCCCGCGAGGCTCAAGTTGATTATCGCCTACGACGGCGCGCCTTTCGCGGGATGGCAAAGCCAGGCCTCCGGCCAGGGAATCCAGGATCGTGTCGAGGCCGCTTTCCAGTTGATTTGCTCCCAACCGGTGCGCGTTCACGGAGCGGGGCGAACGGATGCGGGGGTCCACGCTCTGGCCCAGTGCGCCCACGTGGATCTCCCAGCTCGCCGGTATTCCACCGAGCGCTGGGTTTCGGCATTGAACGGCGTCCTTCCCTCCGCAATTCGGATCATGCGATGCCGGTTCGTGCCGGAATCTTTTCACGCCCGCTTTTCGGCGAAAGGGAAGATATACCGCTATCGCCTCTGGAATGCAGACGTGTTGCCGCCGCTGGAAAACGGGCGGGCGTGGCACATCAGAAATCCGCTCGATTCTGAAGCCATGGCCGCCGCGGCGCAGGAATTCTGTGGCCAGCACGACTTTGCCTCTTTCGCGGCCAACCGCGGAACGCCGGAAACAGACTCCATTCGGACCATTCGCAGCGCCCGGGTAAGGCGCGCCGGACCATGCATCTCCGTCGAGGTGGAGGGTGACGGCTTTCTTTACAAGATGGTGCGGATGATGGTCGGCACTCTGGCCCGGATAGGGATGGGTGAAGCTTCTGCCGCGGAAATCAAGAGCCGTTTGAAAGCGCCGCGGCGGGTTGTTAGCCAGGGGCGCAACGCCGCGCCGGCCGCCGGACTATATCTGGTCCGCGTCCGGTACTAACCCTGCTAGTTACCTCGGCACCGCCTGCGTGCGCGGGCAAGTGCCCGGGGTCTGGCAGGGTATTTGCTTTTGTGGATTTTATAATGACTGACCTCGACGCGCCTCCCACGAAAAAGCCCCGTCGAGGAATTTTAGGCAACGGCCTTGCCTGGCTTTTCAGCCAGAAACATTTTCACTTCAAGCTGTTGTCCGGGACAGCGGTGGGCATCGTCGTCATAACGTTCCTCGCCGGCCTGTTTCTTTTTGTAACCCTGCGGAATCACCACCAGGAAACGCTCCGCTCGCATACCCTCGAAGTGATGCGCCTGAGCAGCGTAATCGAGAACGATATTGCCGCCCTTGAAACAGGTCATCGCGGATACTTGCTCACGGGAGACGTTTCCTATCTGGAGCCGTTCGAACGGCGGCGCGAGCTCATCAAGCACCGGGTCGAAGAGCTGACCCAGCTGATCCTCGACAGCCCCCGCCAGAGGAAGCGGGTAATGAAGATTCAGGAGGTTGTCCAAAAATGGCTGGAGACGGTCGCCTTGCCGCAAATGAATTCACGGACCAATGGGAACGCGGTCCTCACCGGACCGGCGGTCGCTTCATCCGATCCCCTCGGAAATGAATTAATCAACCAGGCGCGCGAGATTCTGCAGTTGCTGCAAAACGAGGAGCAAATCGTGTTGAACGAGCGGATGCGCGAGCAAGAGTGGGCGGCGCAATCCACCCAGATTCTTGATTTCCTGACGAAGCTCGAACGGTCCGTCATCGAAATGCAAAAGGAGAAGAGGGGTTACCTCCTCACCGGCGACAATGATTTTGCGGAAGGTTACCGGCGGGCGACAGCGGACTTCTACACTTATCACGGCTATCTTTCTATTCTCGTGGCGAACTCGCCGGAACAGGCCGATTCCCTCAACCAGATCAAAAAAGGCATCGAACGCTGGACAGAAAGCGCCGCGGGCCCGGAAATGGAAGCGAAACGAGCCGGCAAGGATCTGGCCGCTCTCGTGGCCAAGAACAACGGCGAAGCGCTCATGACCGACATGCGCGAATTGCTGAAGAAATTTCAGACGAACGAGGCCAACGTTTACGAATCGCGGTCGAGCGTGGCCAGCCGCGATCGCATCATCAAGACGACGGGACTGGCCCTGCTCTGCATCTTCGCGGTCGGCCTGCTGGTCGTTTCGAACAGCTACAGCTTCGTCCTGGTCCGGCGGCAGTTATCCAAACTGGAGGGGGTCGAGACCCGCATCCGCTCGATCATCGAGAACATTCTCGACGGCATGATCACCGTCGATGCGCAGGGCATCATTTGTTCGATGAATCCATCGGCCGAAAAAATGTTTGGCTGCATCGATAACGAGATGGTGGGCCACAAGTTCACCAAGTTGGTTCCAAAGAGCTACGGCACCCAGCCGGAACCGGTCACCTGTGCCTGGGACGACCTCGCCAAGCGCACGGGAAGCACCACCATGGCCGTCGGCCGCACTCGCCGGCACGCCACCTTCCCGATCGAAATTTCCCTGAGCGAAATGATCGTCGATAAGCAGCAGCTTTTTGTCGCGATGGTGCGCGACGTCACGGAGCGCCGGCGATTCGAGCAGGAAATAGCGGCCGACAAGGAAAGCCTTGCCGTGACCCTGCGCTCGATCGAAGACGGCGTCATCACCACCGACGTCCAGGGCAAGGTCATCATGATCAATAACGCCGGCGAAAACCTTACCGGCTGGTCATCGAAAGAAGCGATCGGGCAACCCCTCAAGTCTGTTTACAACATCGCGATCGACCTCGCGGCGCAGGCGCGGGCCCAGAAGACCGGGTCCCGGAACGAAGCGCAATCCATTCTTCTCAGCATGCCGGAAAACGCCACTTTGCGTTCGCGCAAGGGCACAGAACACGTCATCGAGCAGGTCGCCTCGCCCATTCGCGACAGCAAGAACGAAGTGGCCGGCGTGGTGCTAGTCTTTCGCGACATTACCGAACGTCAGCGCAACGAAGCCGAGCGACGCAAAGCCGAGACCCTGGAACAGCTCGGCTTGCTCGCCGGCGGGATTGCGCACGATTTCAATAATCTGCTCACGGCAATCATCGGTAACATCTCGCTTGCTTCTCTCCTCCTGCCGCCGGACGACGAAATGGCCACCCGGCTTAATGACGCGAAGAACGCCTCGATGCGGGCGCGCGATCTTGCCCAGCAGCTTCTCACGTTTGCCCGCGGCGGCGCCCCGATTAAGAAGACGGCTTCCATCGGCAAACTCATTCAGGACACGGTTAGCTTCTCCTTGCGCGGCACGCATAGCCGCAGCGAATTTCTCTTCGGCGCCGATCTCTGGCCGGCGGAGATCGATCCCGGGCAAATCAGCCAGGTCGTCGCGAACCTCGTGGTCAACGCCGATCAGGCAATGCCGAATGGCGGAACGCTCCGAGTCAGCTGCGACAATTTCAGTTACGATTCAGAGACGAACCCCGCCGTTCCCGATCTGCTTCCGGGAGACTACATTCGCATCGCCATCCGCGATGAAGGCGTCGGCATCCCGGAAGAGTGTCTCAAGCGGATTTTTGACCCCTACTTCACGACCAAGCCGAAGGGCAACGGTCTTGGCCTGGCCACGACCTATTCAATCATCAAGAACCACAACGGCCTGATCTGTGTCGATTCAAAGGTCCACTACGGATCTACCTTCACCCTTTATCTCCCCGCCCTGCGCCATCACGAATTGCCGGCCGAGCCGCCGCGGCAGCTTAACCAGGTCATCTCCGGAACGGGCCGGATTCTGATAGTCGATGACGAAGAAGCGATTCGCGCCCTGGTGGAATTTACCCTGGAGCGACTCGGATATGTCGTTACCCAGGCCGAGAGCGCTCTCGAAGGCGTTGATATCTATCGGCAGAAACTTAATGAAGGCGAGCGCTTCGATGCGGTTATTCTCGACCTCACCCTGCCCGGAGGAATGGGCGGCAAAGAGGCGCTCAAGAAACTGATCGAGATCGATCCAACGGTGAACGCAATCGTTTCCAGCGGCTATGCCATGGACGCGACCATGAGCCGTTATCAGGATTTCGGGTTCCGCGGCGTGATCGCAAAACCGTACGAGGCGGCCGAGCTCGGCAAGATCGTGCACGAAGTAATCGCCTCCAGTCACGTCAATCTTGCGCCCGATTATCCGATGCAGGCGGCCGGTTAGGCTCGACCTTCCCGCTTCCGGGCAAAATCTGATTCTCCTTGCGGCCCCTTGGCGCGACTTTAGTGTTGCGCCATGCGCGAAGTGCGGCCCGCCGCCTACGATTCCAAAATCGAGGGCAACATCATTTTTACCCGTCTGGACGCGGCCATGAACTGGATGCGCAAGAATTCGCTCTGGCCGATGCCCATGGGCCTCGCCTGTTGCGCCATCGAGCTGATGGCGACAGCATCGGCTCGGTTCGATATCTCCCGCTTCGGCGCAGAAGTGATGCGTTTTTCTCCGAGGCAATGTGACGTGATGATCGTGGCCGGCACGGTTACCTACAAAATGGCCCTGGCCGTGAAGAGAATTTATGAGCAAATGCCGGAACCCAAATGGGTGATCGCGATGGGAGCCTGTGCTTCGACCGGAGGAATGTATCGATCCTACGCTGTTCTCCAGGGGATCGATCAGTTGCTGCCGGTTGATGTTTACGTCTCCGGATGCCCTCCCCGCCCGGAAGCGTTGCTCGAGGGTTTGATGGCGCTCCAGAGGAAAGTGTCGACTGAAAGTTCGTTTCGAGAACAAAAGCGCGAGCTCATGGATCGGCTCGAGGACGCAATGGCATGACGGGGCCGGAGCTGCTCACTTCGCTCGGCCAGCTCCTGGGCCCGAGGCTTCAGGAGAAGATTGAGTTTCGAGGCGAATCAACGTTTGTCATTCTTCCAGCCGATCTCCTGGAGGTTGCACGATTTTGCCGGGACGAGCTTTTCTTCGACTATTTGATCGATATTTCAAGCGTCGATAATTTCGGTGACGAACCGCGATTCGAAATTGTCTACGAGCTTTATTCCATGGCTCTCGGGGTTCATTTGCGCCTCAAGTTGCGGGTCTCTGAAGACCAGGGCGAGGTCCCAACCGTGTCGGATATCTGGCCGACGGCGAACTGGCACGAACGCGAAATTTACGACATGATGGGGCTCCGTTTCGCGGGTCATCCCGATTTGCGCCGGATCCTGATGTGGGAGGGCTACCCTTATTTTCCGCTCCGGAAAGAGTTCCCCCTTGAAGGCCTGCCGAGCGACATGCCTGATGTTGCCTTTTCCGAAAGCGCCCCGCTCGAGGGCGGACCGTTCGTTACGTCTCCCAGCACGGCGACGGCAAAGGACCGCGAACCGCGAGCGCGGCGGCCTGAGCTTTCGCCCTAGATTGTTCCCAACGTCGCCGAAGTCAGAGCGTGAAAGTGCTTCTCATCGTTTTGGCCGTGCTCTGCCTGGTGACTCTCGCTGGACTGGCAACGGCTCATCTTGATCTGCATCCCCTCCCCCCGAATGCTATGGCCGACCGCGTGCTGGTGGAAAAAGGCGCGCGGCGGCTAACTTTGCTGAACAAGGGCGCAATTTTGAAATCCTATCCGGTCGCGTTGGGCCGCGAGCCGATCGGAGCGAAAGAAGAGGAAGGCGACCAGCGCACGCCCGAAGGGATTTATCGGATCGACTTCCACAAGCGGGACAGCGATTACCATCTTGCCTTGCACGTTTCCTATCCCGAGCAAAGAGACATCGAGCGAGCGAGCGCCCGCGGAGTTTCGGCGGGAAGCGATATCATGATCCACGGACTTCCCAATGGCCGGGGCTGGATCGGAAGGTTTCATCGGCGGAGCGATTGGACCGCCGGCTGTGTCGCCGTGACAGACTTCGAGATCGAAGAAATTTATCGGGCTGTTCCAGACGGCACATCAATCGAGATTAGACCCTAACACGGCGCTGAATCCCAAGCCCCAAGGAGCGGCGATTTGAAATCGCCGACCTAAAACAACGGCGCTTTCAAATCGTCGTTCCTTGTAATCGAATTACCTTCGCCCCCTCGAGAGCAACCGAGCCCACGACTCAGGCAGCCGAAATCGGCGGGGCCGACTCCGGCTTTCGCGTCGCTGCCATTACGTCCGGCCGCAGATTTTCATCGCGGATTGGCGTAATTTTCGCGTCGTGTTTTGGATAGGCGATGCGGGTATGCAGCATCGTCATCAACGTAAAACGGAAACGCTCCGCGATCACGTTTAGGTCAGCCAGGGTGAGATCGCATTCGACCAACTGGCCGTCGGCAATTCTCTGGCTCACCAGCTCGCTGACCAGCTGTTCGATTTTTTGCGGCGTCGGTTTTTCCAGGCTTCTCGAAGCGCTTTCGATCATATCGGCCAGACTGATGATTGCGCTCTCTTTGGTCTGCGGTTTGGGACCGCTGTAGCGAAAGGTTTCCTCGCGCACCTCCGGGACGTCCTCTTCCCGCAAATTCATGATCTTCCCGCCGATGCGGGCGTCCTCCTGCTGCTGGAGCGCGCGTTTGTAGAAGTAATAGACCAGCGAAGTTCCGTGGTGTTCCTGGATGATATCGATGATCCGCCGATTCAGTTTGTGCTTGAGCGCCAGGTCCACCCCTTCCTTCACGTGCGCGATGATGATCAGCGCGCTCATCGTCGGGGCGAGATCGTCGTGCGGGTTACGCTCGAAGTTCATGTTCTCGGTGAAGTATTCCGGTTTCACCAATTTCCCGACGTCGTGGAAATAGGAGCACACCCGGCAGAGGGTCGCGTTTGCGCCGATCGCTTCGGCGGCCGCTTCGGCCAGGTTCGCTACCACCAGACTGTGATGATACGTCCCCGGGGCTTCGATCGTCATTCGCCGCAACAACGGGTGATTGAGATCGGACGCTTCCAGCCAGGAAATGTCGGTGGTGACCTGGAACAAATGCTCGAAGATCGGTAGCACCCCTCCCACGATGGTGGCGGTCACGATGCCGTTGCCGATGGCCAGGGCGCTCTGAATGCCGATCATTTTCCAGTCGATGGTGTTCGGCGAAAGAAAATCGATCGGGCCGATGCCGCCGAAAGTGAGCGATAAAAGCCAGATCGCGATCCCAACGCCGAGCCCGGCACGGATGAGCCGGCTTCGTCTTCGGACCTGAAGCGTCAGATAAACCGCGGTGAATCCGCTGATGAGCCCGCAAACGAGCAAAGGCGCATCGACTTTTCCAAAAAGAATGCTGCTCCAGAGGCTGACGAAGACGGAGGCGTAGAGCCCGTGGTTGCGACCGAGAAGCACGCTGAGCAGGAGCGGGGCAAACGCGTAGGGGGCGATCAATCCCACCGTCTCGGGCCGCAAAAAAGTGAATGATCCGCTGTTACAAAGGACGAGAAGAAACTTCGTCGCGCCGAGCTGCAACAAAATGATGCCGAAGACGAGAGCCAGGCGGGAACTGCGGAGAAACGTCGTCGGCTGATTGATCCAGAGCTGGGTCAGGGCCGTCGCGAAAAAAAGCAGGGAGATGACAAAGTTCTTGGTTGGCTCCGGCTGCTGTCCCCCGAAAATCAAAAACGCCAGGCCAGCGACGAAAGCCGCAAAAACAAACCATTTCATCGCCGGGGCATATTCCAGGATGTGAAGCAGTTCGTTTTTGGTCCGGCGCCGGCGCGTCTTGCCGGAGGCGAGGCCGCGCTTTACGAGCTGACTGCGTTTTAGAAAATCGAGCATTTGTTATTTGCGAGCGCCGGAAGCGCCGTGGGCTGGCGAGCGGTGTTGCTGATAGGCACTGATGACGGCCCGGACCAGTTCATGACGGACGACGTCTCTTTCCGTGAAATATACGAAAGAGATGCCGGGCACGTTTTTCAAGGCCTGGAGCGCCTCGACCAGGCCGGAGCGTTTGTTGGTTGGCAGGTCAATCTGGGTGACATCGCCGGTGATGACGCATTTTGAGTTCGGTCCCATCCGCGTCAGGAGCATGAACATTTGTTCGGTCGTGGTGTTCTGCGCCTCATCCAGGATCACGAAAGCGTTGCTGAGCGTCCGGCCACGCATGTAGGCGAGCGGCGCAACTTCTATCGTCTGCCGCGCGACCGATCGCTCGATTTCCTCCGGATCGAGCATGTCCCGTAACGAATCATAAAGCGGGCGCAGATAGGGCGTAATCTTCTCCTGGAGATCGCCCGGAAGAAATCCAAGCGCTTCCCCGGCTTCGACGGCAGGACGCGTCAGGATGATGCGGCTGACCTGCTCTTTCTTTAGCGCCGCCACCGCCATCGCGACCGCGAGATAAGTCTTGCCCGTCCCGGCCGGTCCGATCGCAAAGACGATATCGTGTTTTTGAATTGCCTCGACGTAACTGCGTTGACCGAGGGTGCGCGCGACGATGGGCGGTTTGCGGGACGATGTCGTGATCTTTGCGTCAACCACATCGCTCAGGCTGTCGGGCCGGGATTCTGCCACCGAATTCAAGGCGTAACTGAACTCGTGTTTGTGGATATCCACTCCTTTTTGCCGCGCCTGCTCGAGCTGCTCGAAGACGCGCTGGGCCCGATCGACCTGTTGCGATTCGCCCTCGAGTTTTACCCAGCCTTCACGAGTCGTAACTTTCACGCCGAGAGAATCTTCTAGCGTTTTCAAGAGCTTGAGGTCGTTAGCGTAAAGCGATTGCACGGACCGTGCACTATCGAACTGCAGCGTGCGCGTTTCAGTCATTTCGGAACGACCCCGGGGGGCGCTGATAATAACGGTCGGGGCAGAAGTGTCAAACCGCGCTTCTGGTGCCCAGGGAGAGCCGCGAGGTGGTTAGCGGAATCCGTAAACAAGCGCCCAGTGGGTCCGTTCTTCCGGGGACTGTTCGATTTCGACGATGATGAAATAGCTGCCCGTGCTCTTCGGCGTGATGTGAGCCCCGGCGAAATGCCCCTTCTGCCAGCTGTCGGCCTGCTCGGCGAGTTTGCCCTCGGAATCGTAAACGTGAACAGAGACTTTCGCGGCTTCCACTTCCGTGCCGAGCCAAAACCAGTATTCGTTCCCTTTGAATAACTGCTGGCGGACCGCCTTTTTCTCGCCCACCCCAAGGTCTCCGCCCCAATAATCTTCGCGGACCTGGAAACCTTCCTTGACGTAAGGTTCGGCCGCCTGGAGAGCGAACGATTGCGCATCGTCCACCGTCGCCCGCACAACGGGCGTTGCCGCAAAAACAAGAGCCAACAGGAAGCTCGCGCGCCAGGCTGATTTCAGGAATGCGATCATGGCGAACTAGGGAGTTTTCTTTGTGATGCTATCACCCAGCTGGGTGGTGATTTCATTGATCCTTTTCACGGAAGCGGGAGAAATGTGGGCGTCACCGACGTCGATGAGCGGCTTCACTTCCATCAGCGCTTTGTGGATATCCTGAAGGAGTTTCAGGTTGAATTCGGGCATCGCCTGCAGGCGGGTTTCGAAGTAGGCGAGCAAATCCGGCTGATGCAAAAGCTCCGAGCCTTCCTCGGAATACCGCCGGTTTACGACCGCAGTCAAAACCTCGGTGCCGCGCAGCCAGCCGCCGAGGCTGACCAGTTGGGACAGCTTTTCGTCGTGCACCTCGTTCATCGCCTGCTGGACGCTGTTCTGGGTGCGGTCCAGCTCCTGGCGCACGCTGGTCCAATTGCGTTTGTCGGCGGCTTCCGTGATCGCTTTCGCGTGCGGAGTGATCGAATTGCCGACGCCGATTCCCTTGGCCAGGCTGAGCACACGCTGACCGATTTCCTTCACCGTGGGAGCGTCCTCCGCTTGCACGGCAATAAAGCCGTCCGCGATGACGGCGCCGAGCAAAAGGGCGATCCGCGGGCGCTCGGTAAAATTACTCCCCTTGTCGTTCCGGACGTATTCGCGCCAATTAACGCCGCCCAGCTTGTTCAAGGCGCCGAAGACCTCGTTGGGCAACGGGACGACTACATCATCGACCTTTTTCGAGAGCTGCTTAACGTCCACGTGCTTTGGCGTCTCGCGTTTGGAAGTCTCCGCCGCGCCCGCCCAAAGCGGAAGCCCGGCTACGAAGACAAATATGAGTGTAGAGATTTTTGCGAATGGAATCATCGGGAAGCTTCGACTGTTGATTTCGCCTTCGTATTCAGGATTAATGGGTAACTCTAGGCAGAAGTCCATCTCGCACAAATCTACCCTTTCGAAATTTTGAGTCTGAATCGCATCAACCTTGCCCGCTGGCGGCATTCGCTCCGACTTCTTTTTCCCGGGTTTGCTTTGCCGTCATGAAAGTCAACCGGCTGAAGCAAATCTTATCGGTGGCCAAAGGAAAGCGAATTCTGGTCATTGGCGACCTGATGCTGGACGAATTTGTCTGGGGCAAGGTGGGCCGGATCTCTCCGGAAGCGCCGGTCCCGGTCGTGCAGGTCACAGGGGAAAGCTTTTATCCCGGAGGTGCTGCCAATGTCGCGCGCAATCTGCGCGAGTTTATCAAAGAGGCGGCAGTCGTGGGACTGATTGGAACGGACCGCGGCGGCGTTCAGCTCCGCGAACTCCTGGCCGCACAAAAGATCGACACGGCTGACACCATCGAGGAGGCCGGTTTCCCCACCATCGTAAAAACACGGATTATCGCCCGGAACCAACAGATCGTCCGGGTGGACCGCGAGCAGCTCCGCTCCCCTTCCCCGGCTCACGTCTCGCGGATCGTGCGGAATGTCCGGCGCCGGCTTGCTAAGACCGACGCGGTCATTTTCGAAGATTACGGCAAGGGCTTTTTGAGCGCGGAATTGGTCCGCCAGATTTGCAATGACGCGAAGGCCGCGGGCAAGATCGTGACGGGAGATCCAAATCCGCATCACCCAATCGAATGGAAGGATGTGACGGCGGTAAAGCCAAACCGGAGCGAGGCCTTTCTGGCCGCCGGCCTTCCCTGGAGCGAGCCGGTCGAACCGCCGGCAAAAGACACGAGGTTGTTGAGAGCGGGCGAAATTCTGCTCGAAAAATGGGGGACCAAACTTTTGCTGATCACCCTGGGCGAACAAGGCATGATGCTTTTTCAGCGAGGGAAAAAACCGCATCACATTCCCACCAAGGCGCAGCAGGTTTTCGACGTTTCCGGCGCGGGCGACACGGCCATTGCTCTCTTCACCCTCGCCCTCTGCTGCGACGCGACCCCTGACGAAGCCGCTGAAATCGCAAACCACGCCAGCGCTGTGGTCGTGGGCAAACTTGGAACGGCGACGGCGACGCGGGACGAACTCATCGACAGCATTCAGAATGACCGGCTCGTCTAGGGAGGTCTGGCCGGCGATTTTCCTGGACCGTGACGGGACCCTCATGCGCGATGTCGACTACTGCGGAAATCCGGACGATGTGGAGGTATTCCCGGAGGCCCCAGTGGCATTGCGCCGGCTCAAGGAGGCCGGCTACAAACTTGTCATTGTCACCAACCAAAGCGGGATTGGGCGCGGCTATTTTACGGAAGCCGATTACAAGGCGGTGGAGGTGGAGTTTATTCGCCAAATCGGCGAGGGATTGATCGACGCGAGCTACTATTCTCCCGATTTGCCCGACAGTAATTCTCTTCGGCGGAAGCCGGGCCCCGGAATGATCTTCGAAGCACAGCGCGATCACCGCCTCGATCTGCGGCGATCCTTCCTGGTCGGCGATAAGGCGAGCGATATCGCCTGCGGACGAAACGCCGGGGTCCGGACAATTCTGGTCCAGACTGGGTACGGTGCGGGGGAAGCGAGCTCCGGCGCGGATTGGATCGCCCGCGACTTGACTGAAGCCGTCGAGATAATTCTTCGCGAACGGGACGACACCCATGAGTAAAGCCGTCGGCATCATCCCGGCGCGCTGGGGCTCGACGCGCTTTCCGGGAAAGGCACTGCATCCGATCGTCGGCCAGCCGCTGCTCCGGCACGTCTGGGA
>JBAPMH010000541.1:0-2976 GCA_049278515.1 Chthoniobacterales bacterium | reverse complement strand
GAATTGCCTATTCGGCTCGACAGCGTCTCGCCCTACCAAAGAGGGCGGTTTGGAAAGCGCCCCTCCTTGAGTTTACCCAGCGTTCGGCTTGCAGATCGCAGCCCGCTCGGTCTCGAGCTTTTTCTGCCGCTCGTTCAAGGTTTGAAGGCGAAGCTGCCAGCGATGGAGCTGAATGCTGAGTTGATTGATGTAGCCGGTGATCTCGGTCCGCTGCGACACGTTCTCTTTGAGTTGATGCTGCAGATCGGAAATGCGGGTCGCGCTTTCCGCGGCCGCTTCGAGCGTGATCTTTGGAACGGTCGTCGGTTTGCCGCATTTCTGGCAATTCAACGTCATCCCGGCCGCGGCCGCATCGACCACGAAAGAAGTCGCGCAATTCGAGCAGGCGAAAACGATATCGCTGCTCGGCGCCTGCACGGAAGTTGTCGAGCCACCTGCGGGTTGCATTGGGCGATAATCTAAGCAGGAGATATACCGGTTAAGGCGCGTAAAAAATCGGCTCGCTGGCGACTGCATTCGAGTCTCCAACTCGCGCGTTATCGCCAGTTGCGCCCGATTGATCCGGCCGGACCAAAAATTGACCACCGTGACAAAGCAGCCCAACGACATGGGCGAAGCTGCGACAAGATGGCTCGAAATGGCGTTTTCTTCAGGGGCCACGTGTTATGTTAACAACTGCACGATAGATACTTATGCGATACAGCCTCACCGGAACATGGATTGCTAAAAAGAACGGCGAACCATTCGGTTCATGAAAGGATCTTTCTAATTATGGCTAAAGTTTTAGGTATCGATTTAGGAACGACGAACTCCTGTATGTCTGTCATGGAGGGCGGCGATCCGGTGGTTTTGGAGAACAGCGAAGGCGCGCGCACCACGCCGTCGATCGTCGCGTTCGCGAAGAACGGCGAGCGCCTGGTCGGCCAAGCCGCAAAACGCCAGGCCGTAACCAATCCAGCCAACACAGTTTTTTCCATCAAGCGGTTCATGGGCCGCAAGTTCGACGAAGTCCGCGAGGAAGAGCATCGCGTCCCCTACAAGGTCGTGAAGGCGGCGAACGGCGACGCCCACGTCCAGGTGGAAGTGAACGGCGAGAAGAAGACTTTTTCGCCGCCGGAAGTTTCCGCGATGATTCTCGCGAAGCTGAAGGCGGACGCGGAAGCGAAGCTCGGCGAGAAAATCACCCAGGCCGTCATCACGGTGCCGGCGTATTTTAACGACTCCCAGCGCAACGCCACCAAGGACGCGGGCAAAATCGCCGGCCTTGAAGTGCTGCGCATCATTAACGAGCCGACGGCGGCTTCCCTCGCTTACGGCCTCGACAAGAAGAAGGACGAGAAGATCGCGGTCTACGACTTGGGCGGCGGCACGTTCGACATTTCCGTGCTCGAGATTGGCGACGGCGTCTTCGAGGTAAAAGCGACCAACGGCGACACTCACCTCGGCGGTGACGATTGGGACAACGTCCTGGTCGATTGGATCGTCGACGAATTCAAGAAGGACAGCGGCATCGATCTGTCGAAGCAGCCGGACGCCATCCAGCGGATCAAGGAAGAAGCTGAGAAAGCGAAGATCGCGCTCTCTTCTTCGCAGGAATATGAGATCAACCTGCCCTTCATCACGGCGGACGCGAGCGGGCCGAAGCACATTCAGAAGAAGCTGACCCGATCCAAGCTCGAACAGCTAACCGATTCACTTTTCCAGCGGACCATTCCGCCGGTTAAGGCCTGCCTGTCGGATGCCAAGCTGGCCGAGAAGGACATCAATGAGCTGGTGCTCGTCGGTGGAATGACGCGCATGCCGAAAGTCATCGAGACGGCGCGGACGTTGATCGGCAAGGAACCGCACAAGGGTGTGAACCCGGATGAAGTCGTGGCGATTGGCGCGGCGATTCAGGGCGGCGTGCTCAAGGGCGACGTCAAAGACGTGCTTCTCCTCGATGTTACCCCGCTTACCCTCGCCATCGAAACGGCCGGCGGCGTCGCTACCCCGATGATTCCGCGGAACACGACGATCCCGACCCGGAAGTCGCAGATCTTTTCGACCTACAGCGACAACCAGCCGGGCGTCGAGATTAAGGTGTTGCAGGGCGAGCGCCCGCTTTCCCGCGACAACAAGAACCTCGGCACGTTCCACCTCGACGGCATTCCGCCGGCCCCGCGTGGCACGCCGCAGATCGAAGTCACCTTCGACATCGACGCGAACGGCATTCTCCATGTTTCCGCGAAAGACCTCGGCACCGGCAAGGAGCAGAAAATCTCCATCACCGGCAGTTCAGGCTTGAGCAAGGAAGAAATCGAGAAGATGCAGCGCGACGCTGAAACCCACGCCGAGGAAGATAAGAAGGCGAAAGAAGCGATCGAGATCAAGAACAACGCCGATACTCTGGCTTACCAGAGCGAGAAGCAGCTCAAGGATCTCGGCGACAAGATTCCGGAAGACAAACGGAAGCAAGTCGAGGACGCGATCAAAGCCGTTCGGGAAGCGATCGAGAAGAACGATACCGACGCGATGAAGAAGACCTACGACGACTTGCAGAACAAGTTCCAGGAAGTCAGCGCCGATCTTTACAAGCAAGCCGCGGCCAACGCCGGACCAGCACCAGGCGCTGAGGCTGGCAGCGACGCCGGCCCGCAAGCCCGGCCGCAGGACGAAGGTCCGCGGAAGGACCAGGGCGATGTCGTCGACGCCGAGTTCGAAGTCGTTGACGAAAACAAGAAGAAATAAGGAGAAACGATGAGCCTAAATCCGATGAACTTAGATGCTGCCACTCGCCAAATGATGGTAGCGGAAATTGAGCATGATATTACGAGTGGCCGCGCATACCTGTCGCCGCGTCTAAACCAGCGTGGGACTGAACACTGGGTCGCCTTAATGAGGGAAGCTGCCGAGCGCGGCGATGATGTATGGCTAGCGAGTGAAATTCGGGCGAGAGCGCTGCTCAACGATACGGAACAGCGACGGAAGCCGAAGGGA
>JBAPMH010000540.1:0-11244 GCA_049278515.1 Chthoniobacterales bacterium | reverse complement strand
GGCTTGTTGTTCAGCGAGGGGAGGAAATGGGATACTTAGATTTCCGATCTGCTCGCAGGTTATTGCACCCTTTGTGGCTCCCGCCTCCTCGCTGTCGCGCCGAAGCTTCAGGTAAGCCATCTCAAATGTCCTAAGCAGGAAATCCACATTCAGCTTCGCGGTGGTCGGCTTCACATAGGCGACGTGTTGGTTAATAGTCGCCTCTATGCCGAGCATTGAAGCCATTCCGCGAGTTCGGCCTTGCCCGGTTATTCCAACAAGCACCGCAGGCGGAACCACGATGGGCAGATGACATTCGCGGAGCGCACGCCCAGTAACGAAACCTTTCGCTTCGGTGACGATTGCTGAATTTACCACCGAACTATTAAGCCAGGGAAATCCGCTCTCGCCCCAATACTCCGGAAGTTCGCGTTTGGGCGTCGAACCGTTACCGACTTTAGCCACATATTTGACTGGACTAACGGGCCAATGCGCGGGCACGTCCCCGAGCCATTCAATGCCAGAGGGTTTGAGGGGAGCGGCAAGGTTCAGGCCGCGGGTGACGGCGCGGGAGATGACGGCCTGGCGTTTCTCTTTCAGCAGTTCCATCAGCCGCCGCTGCTCCGCCACCAACTCATCAATCTTCCCCGTCTCCCGTTCCAGGAAATCGGCAATGCCTGTTTGTTCGGCGCTCGGAGGCAGCAAGACCGGGCAATCCATCAAGTCATCGCGATTGATTTGAAGAGAATTGGGGCGGATTCCAGTGAGAAGCCGTGTGTAAGCCTGGACGTATAATCCGCATCTCAAAAGGTGGTGGGCGAAACGTCCGTCAATGCCCTCGCCAATCCAATAGGAACGATACGCTGGGCTTACGTGACCTTCGTGCGCCGACACC
This sequence comes from Chthoniobacterales bacterium, assembly GCA_049278515.1. Taxonomy (GTDB): domain Bacteria; phylum Verrucomicrobiota; class Verrucomicrobiia; order Chthoniobacterales; family UBA10450; genus AV80. The sequence continues at coordinate 10,370 of JBAPMH010000540.1, read as the reverse complement.
CCGAGCCCGGCGAAGTTGAGCCACATCGAATTAACAACAAGCTGGCCGGGGCGAACGATCCTATAACCGACCAAGTCTTCGTCCGACCGGCGTCTGTTTTCGTCGTCATATTCCTTCACCTCAATCCCGCGGTATCCAGAAACCGAAAGCATCGGACCGACGATCTCGCTTTCGATCTTTTCCGGGCTCTCTCGGAACAGGTAGCGGAACTTCTTGACGTCCCAATTCGCAGGAAATTCGCCAATCCACTCCACGCCGCTGTCCTTGTAGCTGGGATAGCGCGGAAAGCTCAATGCGAGAGTCCTCCGATCATGGTGAGGATGCGGTCGGTGACGCCTCGCAGCTCGGCATCGATCTCGGCCAGCGGGCGCGGGGGCTGGAAGACGTAGAAGTGGCGGTTGAAAGGAATTTCGTAGCCGACCTTGTTCTTCTCCTGGTCGATCCACGCATCCGGTGCGTGGGGCAGGACCTCACGCTGAAAGTAGTTGTCCACGTCTTCGCCGAGCGCGACGTTTTCCGTGTCGCGCAGGGCGGTGTCGGGGATGGGCTGGCCTTTCCCTTTGCCCTTGGCGGCGAGGATGATCTTCCCGGCGGCATCGCGCTCAGGGCGCTCGACGGTGATGGCGCGGTAGCCGAATGCTTCGTTTTTGAAGATGCGGCTGATCGGAACGCCGTCGCGGGTGACTTCCCGGAAATCGCCGAAGAGGCGGGTGATGTCCTCGATGTGGGCGGGGCTGAGTTCCTTGCGTTTGCTCCCGAGGCTTTTTCTCATCTTTTGCCAGAAGCTGGAGGCGTCGATGAGTTGCAGTTTGCCCTTCCGGGCGGCGGATTTCCGATTGCTGACGATCCAGACGTAGGTACTGATGCCGGTGTTGTAAAACATGTCGGTCGGCAGGCCGATGATGGCTTCGACAAGGTCGTTCTCCAGCACGTAGCGGCGGATCTCGCTCTCTCCGCTGCCCGCGCCGCCGGTGAAGAGCGGGGAGCCATTAAGCACGATACCGAAGCGGCTGCCGCCATCGACAGCGGGCCGCATCTTCGAGATGAGATGGAGGAGGAAAAGCAGCGAGCCATCGCTGACCCGCGGCAGGCCGGGACCGAAACGGCCATTGAAGCCCTGCTCCGCGGCTTCCTTGCGGATTTCCTTTTCGATCTTCTTCCACTCAACGCCGAAGGGTGGATTCGAGAGCGAGTAGTCGAAGTGTTTCCCGTGGAGGCCGTCGGCCGAGAGGGTGTTGCCGAAAATGATGTTGGCGATGTCCTGCCCCTTGATGAGCATGTCGGCCTTGCAGATGGCGTACGACTCAGGGTTCAGCTCCTGGCCATACATGACAAGGCGGGCGTCGGGATTGAGGCTGGCCAAGTGCTCGCCCGCAACGCTCAACATGCCGCCAGTGCCGGCCGTCGGATCGTAGATGCTACGCACGACGCCGGGCTTGGTAAGCGCCTCGTCATCCTCGATGAAGAGGAGATTCACCATGAGCCGGATGACCTCGCGCGGGGTGAAGTGCTCCCCGGCGGTCTCATTGGAAAGCTCGGCGAATTTGCGGATGAGTTCCTCGAAGACCGCCCCCATTTGCGTGTTGCTCACGACGTTCGGATGGAGGTCGATGTTGGCGAACTTTTCCGTGACGAGGTAGAGCAGACTGGACTTGGCGAGCCGGTCGATCTGGGTGTGGAAATCGAAGCTCTCAAAGATATCGCGCACCGCGGGCGAGAACGCCTGCATGTAGGCACGGAGGTTTTCGCCGATGTGATCCTGGTCGCCCATGAGCTTCTTCAGGTCGAGCGGCGAGGTGTTGTAGAAAAGCTGGCCAGATTTTCGAAGGAGAAACGGCTCGGGATTCAGCCCCGCCTTTTCGCGCTTGGCTAGCTCCGCGAGCACCCCGGGCTTGGTGGACTCCAGAACGCAGTCGAGCCGGCGCAGGATGGTGAAAGGCAGGATGACCCTGCCGTATTCAGATTGCCGGTAATCACCGCGGAGAAGATCGGCGACGGACCAGATGAAGGACGAGAGATTCGGATCGGGCATGGGGAGGTAGGAAAAGAATCTTACTACAGAGAGTGCCCGCCTAAAAAGGAAGCCATTTCGCGAGGGCGCGACCGTCTTCCGCGTCTTGCTAGTCGGGCGTCTCCGACAACCGTTTTACATGATTCATCACCCGCAGGTGAACGGCGCGGGTCATGTCGCGAGTCCAGATGTCGAAATACCAGCGCGGACGGACGTGGAGCGTGTACCAACTCGAACCGATTAGCGTCGTCGTGCCATCGTGATTGTCCTGGAGAACGAACTGGCCGCGATGGAGCGTGATGTGGCCGTAGGCTTCGGGATCGGTCGGCTGCTCGGCGACGTCGAAGGTAAGTTTCTCGTTCGGAACAAATTCGGCGACGCGTTCCTTGATGACGATGCCATTACTGAAGATGCATTGGCGATCCGCGCCGACGAAGTTCCCGCCATTGGTGGTCTGCGTCGGATAGGGCAGGCCCAGCCGGAAGATCCAGTAATCCGGCTGATCTGGGATTTCCGGAAAGGCGAGGACGTTCGGCCAAACTTTCGCCGGCGGCGCATGGATGACGATCCGGTCGGTCACGACATCCTGCCGTTCCGAGTGATACATCGATTCGGCCATCGTGAGGAGTGCGATTAGCGGGAAGACGGTGAGTGACAATTTCGAGTAATCAGGCCGGAACCAGACGCGCCCGAGGAGGATTCCGCACAGAATGAAGACATAGAGGGCGGGAGAAACGATCACCAGGCAGACGACTCCTTCGCGCAAGATGACAGCGGCGGCGGCCAGCGCGGCGAGCGTCACCCAGAGGGCGTCGAGAAAACTCCAGCCGAGCGTGCGCCGGAGCCCGCGCCAGAACCACGCCGCCACGAGGCCGACGAAAAATGGAATCAGGAAAAAGCTCGGCCAGGCGATCAACGTCGTCAGGTCGCTGTTCTTGTGGGCGCCGATGAGCCAGACGAGAGCGAAGAGGAGAACGCCGCCAATCGCGTTTGAGACAAAAATGCCGAGCAACATCGGCCCGACAATGTTGCGCCGCGGCAATGGAGGCGGGGCGACCATCTCTCTATCAGGGCCGCGCCGAGAGCCAGTGAGTGAGCATGAAGATCTCGGTGGCGATCATCAGGCAGAACGAAGCGATAAAGAAGCGGCGCCCGTGCCGGCGCAGTTTTTCATCGCGTTGGATCTCCTTGGGTTTCCAGCCGATATCCTTAAAGATAAAAATCGTTTCGTAGAGACGGACGATGACGACCCAGGTGAGAAACACGCCCGTCAGCAATCCGAGACCCGGGAGCCAGCCATTCGGCAATTCGGGGGTGGAAGAGCCGCCGCCTTTCATGACCCACTTCACCCACGCCCCATTCCATTTCAGGACATAAACGTGGATGACCGCGAAGAGGATCAGCATTCTGAGTCCCCAGCGATGGAGAAACCACCATTTGTTTCCAAGGAGATCGACCGCCTTCTGGACCGAGATGAGGATGAGAAAGATGGTAATGAAAGCTGCCACCAGGCCCGCGCCGTAGATGAGGCCGGTGAAGTCCATGACCGAATGCGGGAATTTTTTCGGAAGCCAAAGGTAGGAGCCGAGCGCGTGAAGGAGAGCGAAAAATCCACCGATGATGCCGATTTCCTTCCGGTAACGGACCCATTGATCGAAGGCATCGAAGTAACGCGCGAGAGGACCGATGAGAAAGGTAAAGGCGATCATGAGGATGCCGGTCCCGATGATTATCTTGTTGGGGACAAAGAATGGATCGGCCGTCGGCGGCGCGTTGAAGAGATAGGTGCGCCGGAAGACGCCGAGATACACTCCGCCGACGAGGGTGAGTCCCAAAGAGATCCCGAGCGCTACGGCATAGTCGTGGAAACTAAACGGTTTGGCGCGTCCCCGTTTCGCCCCGACGGCGGCGATACCAGCTATTTGCGGTGTTTCAGAAAGGTTAGCCATATTTTTTCTCAGCGATGTTAACTAACTAATTTCCCGGTTTGCTGGACCGCCTTAGACCAACGGTGCGACGACTGTCAGTACATGATCTGCAAACGAAGAAGGAACTCATCGAACTGGTCGTCGCCCAGGGCAGGACGATTTTCCCGGAAATCCGACCAGGTATGAATGTAATGGGCCATGAGCTTGATATCGTCCCCATGGATGTAGTAGTTCAGGCCTCCGGTGATTGACTGAAGGTTATCATTGGCGACCTGGCCCGGATCGAACGCTTCGTACTTGGCCACGAGCTGGAGCTTTTTCGGAACCACGAAATAGCTCCCCTGGACGTAGTAGCCGTCGGCCCGGAAGTTGTTAAAGCCGGGCGCCACTCCGTTCACCATCCGCGCGTCGAAGTCTTCGCTCAGATATTCCGCGATCAGATCGAACGGACCAATATGAAGGGATCCGTCGAAACCGTAGGCTTCTCTCTTCGCCGCGGAGGGCGCAGTGAAGGAAGAGAGCGAGCCGTCGGCGTTAACTCGCACGGTGCCCGCCGGAGTGAGGACCGTGCCGGCGGCATCCCGGCTGGTTAGCGCGCTCCCGCCCAATCTCACCCAGCCGTCCTGGCCGAAGACTTTTCCTTTCCAGGGCTGCAATTCCAGCCGGCCCGCGACCATATATTCGTCATTGTCATTCACGGTAACGTTGCGCCCGTTGCCATTGAAAATGCCGATCGCGTATGTCAGGAGATCCTTCTGCTCAGGGTATGCGCTAGCGAAGGGTTTACCCCAAAACTGGAGGCCGATCTGCCGCTCCGGAGTCAGGGCGCTTGTGACCTGGCTCCGTTCGAGAGAGAAGAGCTTTGTGTCAGGAGTGAGCTGCTCGAGGCCGAACGGCGCCTTGTACTGGCCCGCCTTAATCTGGAATTCGGGGAACTGGTGCCAGTTGATGAAGATGTCGGTGCCTCCAAACTCCGTGCGCGTGGAGTTCGAAGCGAGCACGCGGCCGGTGGCGTCGCGGACCGTTAGAGCGACATCGCTCTGTTCGAATTCGCCTTCGAGTTTGAAATCGAATTGCTCCGCGAAATCTCCGCTCACGTTGATCCGCGCGCGCCGCAGACGAAACCGATCGTCGATCGCGCCCGACCCGAAGCGGCCTTCAAACGCGAAAACGTCGCCCGCCTCGTACTGCATCTGGATGAACCCGCCAAGCGTTAGCTTGAATTCGGAGGCCCCGGGGACCACATACACCGGCTTCTTCTCTTCCACGGTCGTCTCGACGTACGATTTGGAATCCTTGGACTCCGGGGCAAACCTCGATTTTTTGGTTTCGCTGAGCGAAGCCGGTGCCGGTTTTTCCTTCTTAAGACTTCGGACCTCCTGCTCGAGCTCGGCATTGCGCTTTTGGAGAAGCTCGACCGCACGCTCCAGTTTCTCGAGCCGTTCTGAATCGGTTTTCGCCTCGGCGGCAAAGCCGGAAAGAGCGAACGCGCCGAAGCAAACAGCGATCAACAATCGCAGGGTGTTTGGTTTTGCGATCCGGCCAGGAAAACGAAGCGCGGGAAGGGTTGACTTGCGATTTCGGGACATGCCTTGTGCATACGAGTTTTTGGGGACGCAACTCAAGCACTTTCGAGGCAACGGCGCCTGACCTAACGAAAGCCAGCATTCGCCGCGGAAACGGGCGGGCCATCTCTCCCCGATGTTCGATCCTATTTCTCTTTCCGGTCCCCGTAATCGGGCCAGTGGTACTGCTCGCCGATGACACTGAGAATCTGGGACACGGCCTTTCCGTCGTCATTCTTGTTGATCATGACCACAGCGCCTTTGCCTGCGTATGCATACGCTCTCATCGTAGCGTCGAAACCGGCATCGACGCCATCATGCAAAAATCGCAGTGTCTTGCCGCTGCTTTTGAGAAAGAGCCCGAGTCCGTCGTTATTCCGCTGAATGGTCAGCATCTCTTGCGTCAACGGCTGAGAAATCACCGGATTCGATTTGCCGGCGATTGCGTTCTGGATGCCAATGACGAAGCGGCCAAGATCGCCCGCCGTAGTCCAGAGGCCGGCCGCGGCCATTTCCGGATAGACATGCCACGCCCCGTGGATCGGCTGGCCGAAGAGGCCGCCGTATCCTTTCGCCGCTCGAACGGCCATCTCGTCTGGAAGCGGCTGCGAGTAAGTGCTGGACACCATGCCGAGCGGCTTCAACACCGTCTCTTCCATAAATTTCGGGAACGGCTTCCGTGTGACGTCGATTACCATCTGCTGCATGACCACGTAGCCACCCCCAGAATACTTCCATTCACTTCCCGGAGTGCGGTCTACTCGAATCGCAGCTGTGTTGGCAGGTTTCTCACCGTCTAATATCTGGGCCATCGTCGGAAGAGGCGCGCCCACGGGGTATCCGGGGAACCCGTGCACCGTAATTCCTGCCGAATGACTCAGAATGAGACGGAGCGTGACTTTGCGTGCGTCGGTAAATTTATTCTGAGGCATAGTCCACGTTCGCAATTTCGCGTTCACATCTTCGTCGAGCGACAACAATCCTTTGTCGACCAAGTGCAACGCCCCCAGGGCGGCGACCGCTTTGCTGATGGAACCCGCCTGGAAAAGAGTGGAATTGGTAACCGGTGTCTTACCGCTTTTGTCCGTGAATCCGCAACCCTGCTCTCGAACAATCTTTCCCCCATCGATGATGGCGAGACTTAAGCCGCTAATGCCGCGCTTTTTCATTTGCTCGCGGATGACCTCGTCCACCTGATCGGCGTGAAGAGGGAGAGCGCTTCCGAAGGCGACGAGCGCCACTGCGATCAGAAACTTGATCCCGTTATTTTCTTTCGCTGACACGGCGTTCTCGAAGATTAGGGAACCGTTCGGGAATATCCAAGCGCGTTAGCAATCGAAGGACGCGCCCAAACTTCGTGTTGTAGCCACGGCCCTGCGGGCCGTCTCTTCTGTTTGGTGGGTATATTGCTGAACGGCCCACAGGGCCGTGGCTACATCAAGGAGCATCGCCCGCGCTGATTGAATTCACGCAACTGTCACCTGGCTGCCATCTGTTCGTAACAATCGCTCTCTAGTTTCGCCGCGTTCAGACAAATGCCCGAGGGCTCCCACCTCCGGCCTTAACCCAAACGCACAATCAAGGAGAACAGATGTCACCGAAGAATTTTATGTTAATTACCCTGGCCACGGGCTTTGCCCTGGGCGGCTGTTTGACGGCGCGGGCGCAGGACGCCGGCGCCTTGCTCGACCTGCTCGTAAAGAAGAAGATCATCACCGACCAGGAAGCAGAAGAAGTCCGGGGCGAGCTGGTGAAAGACGTCGCCACGACCAGCGCCGGAAAATGGAAAGTCTCGGCGCCGATCACCGAGATCGAATTATACGGCGACATGCGCGTTCGCTATGAAGGGCGCCAGGGCGAGACCGGCCCGCCGAGCACTCTCGATCGTCCCAATGACACTTATAGACGGAGCCGGGAGCGTTATCGGCTCCGGCTCGGTTTGCGCGGCACCCTGGCGGACGACTTTTTCTTTGGTCTCCGCCTCGAAACCAGCACGAACCCACGCTCGACCAATGTCACTTTCGGCGACGATGCCGGCCCGTTCGGGAAAACGAGTGACGCGGCCAACTTCGGCCAGGCGTATCTCGGCTATAAAGGTTTCCGGGACGTCACCCTCACCGCAGGCAAAATGCCGAACCCTTTCGTGAACACCCTCATGGTGTGGGACGGCGATATTAATCCGGAAGGCATGGCGGAACAGTGGAAGCACACCTTCAATCTTTCCTGGGGCGGTGGCACCACGACCTCCGCCGAATCCTACACCAAGGACGGCAAGAGCGTGGCCGCCACGACCAGCGAGCCGACCCGGATGACGATCGATGTTTTCGCCAACTTCGGCCAGTTTGTTTACGATGACGTGAACCCCGAGAATCCACTCGGCGCGCGCGGAGTTTCCGGCGGCCGGCTGGTGCCCAACAGCGATGCCTGGCTTTTTGGCTGGCAGCTCGGCGCGAAGTTTAACTTCACCAAGGCGACTTACCTTCAGGTGGCGCCCACCCTTTATAACTACTCGGGAGCTGGCGACACCTTTAACGCCTTTTATTCAGGCGATCCCGACCGCCTCGCCGGCACGCCCCTCGTCCGGACCGCGCGCAACCAGGTCGGCGTGGACAGCCTTTTCATCCTCGATACGCCGATGGAGTTCGGTTGGACCATGCACGAAATTCCATTCCGGATCTTCGGTGACTTCGCGGTCAATCTCGATGGCGACGACCGCGCTCTCGCGGCGGGACATCCCGATATGGGCGACGAGCGTTATGCGTATCAAATCGGACTCGGCATCGGGAAGATCAAGGCGAAGCACGACTGGGAGCTCAAAGCCTGGTACCAGCACACCGAACAGTACGCCCTCGATCCCAACCTGGTTGACTCGGACTTTTTCGATAGCCGCGTGAACATGGAAGGCTTCGCCGTCCAGGCGGGGTATGCCCTGAGCGATGCGGTCACCTTTAACCTCAGCTACGGGTACGGCGACCAGGCCAACGGCCTTCTCGGAACCGGCGGCGTCGGCGACATCCCACTAAACCCCTTGCGCAAGTACCAGATCTTTCAGGCTGACCTCAACGTGAAGTTCTAAGAGGCCCTCCCAGAATTCCAAACACCTACTAAAAACATGAAAACCATTTCTCTTCTCATTGCTCTCGGCCTCGCTCTGGTCACCACCGACGCGGGCGCTGAAAAGCTGGTCATCAAAGGCTCCGACACTCTCGGGGCGAAGCTCGTGCCGCAATTGGCGGAGCAGTTTAAGGCGCAGCATCCCGGCACCACCTTCGACATCGCGGCCGAAGGTTCCACCACTGGCATCGCAGCCATCATCGACGGCACCGCGCAGATCGGCATGTCGAGCCGGCGGGCCAAATCCTCGGAAGTGGGCGCCGCCTCCGCCAAAGGAGTTCACATGAAGCCAACCATCGTGGCCTACGACGGCATTGCGGTCATTATGAACTCCGCCAACCCGGTCAAGAGCCTGACGAAGAAGCAAGTCGAACAAATCTTCACCGGCGAAATCGCGGATTGGAGCGCCGCGGGCGGATCGGGCGGAAAGATTTCCATCTACACCCGCAACACCTCCTCCGGCACCTACTCCGATTTCAAAGAGCTGGCGATGAAGAAGCGCGATTACGCCGGCGGGTCGCAGAAGATGGCCGGCAACGAGCAGATCGCCGCGGAAGTCGGCAAGAATGCGAACGGGATCGGTTATGTCGGTCTGGCCTACACCAAGGCCGGCGGCATCAAGGTCGTGTCGATCGACGGCGTGCTGCCTTCCGTCCAAACCGTCCACGCGAAGACCTATCCCTACGCCCGCCCGACCTTCTACTACACCAACGGCGAACCGACGGGTCTCGCCAAACAATTCCTCGATTTCACCATCAGCGGCGCCGGCCAGAAGATCGTCCAGCAAGTCGGCTTCGTTCCCATTCCGTAGTCGAGACAACGCGGTGAGGAAAGCGTGAGCGTTGACTTGAGGCAGGGTTGGCTTTAACCGTTCGGTCTGATGTCGCCCCTTCGTCGCAATGGGTTTCTGCGCGTTCTCGCAGCGTTAGCGATGCTTATTTTCGTTGGGGATCTTCTGGCCGACTCCGTCGCGGAAGTGTGCGAAAAGCGTTGCGCGGCGGAATCGTCGGAGTCCGCTCCGGACCATGACAAGGGACCGTGCCACTGTATTTGCGCGGCACACATCGGCGCCATCCTTGCGTCGGATTTTGCGATCTCGCTCGGGTTCGACGTTCGTTCCAGCGGCTTTCTTCCAGGCGAAAATGAAGGCAGGCCGTCACGTCTGGCACCCTCGATCGATCACCCCCCTCAGCTCTCCTAGCGCCTGATACGCACCGTCGTGCCTTGATGGCGCGAACGAGTCCGTACGACGCCCTCGCCGGTCGCCCACGCGGTGTGCCGGCGCACTTCTCTGCGCGAGCTGCGCAGTCGATCAGCTCATCGCATTATCGCTTTGAAAAAAATTATTATCTTACTCATTGCCAGCACGGCAATTTGCTGGGCCGGTCCGAGCTCCGACGTCGCCGAGACCTCCGGCACACTGACGCTCCGCCAGGCGCTCGCCCTGGCCCTGACTCGCAGCCCGGAGCTTGCCGTGGTGAACTACGATGTGAGGATCGCCGAGGCGCGCGCCTTGCAGGCGAGATTGCTGCGCAGTCCAGAGCTCGATTTCATGAGCGAAAACGTCGCCGGCACTGGCCAGTATTCCAATGCGAGGCTCTCGGAAAACACCTTGCTGCTCGGGGTGTTGATCGAGTTGGGCGGGAAGCGGCGAGAGCGCGTTCGCGAAGCAAGACTTGGACGCGATCTGGCTGAGTTCGATTACGAAATAAAAAAACGCGAGGTTTTTCTCAAGACCGCCCAGGATTTCAT
>JBAPMH010000539.1:0-24707 GCA_049278515.1 Chthoniobacterales bacterium | reverse complement strand
GTCCTCGGCAGCGATAGATCGGAAATGCCCCCTTGGTAGGGCCGCAGATTTTGCTTCCACTCGATAGGCCGGCCACCCTAGACTGCGCCATTCTCGATATGGACAGCGTAATCGAAGCCAAGGAATTGCAGATCGAGCGGAAGCGTTTTCACGTCGAATTTCGCGAAAACGACCGGGGGCGGTTCCTGCGCATCACCGAAGAAGCGCACGGTCGGCGGAACACGATCATCGTGCCGAGCACCGGGGTGAACGATTTCACCGCGGCGATCGGCCAGGTGCTGAGCGCCCACGATCCGTCCGCCGCGCCCTAGCGAAACAGAGGCGGTTTACTTTTTGCGCGTCGCCGCGCCACGCGTTGACACCTTTGGGTGCGGAAATTAGCTTTGCGTCCGTTCGGCGCTTCTCTTCTGGATCTGACTCTTTCTCATGACGAAAAAAACGGGAGCTTCCAGACGGATTTCAGCAAAGAAACGCTCCCCTTCCCGTTCCAAGAAACGAAAGAAAGCGCGTTACGTCTATGCCTTCGGCGCCGGCAAAGCCGACGGCGCTGGGAACATGAAGCCGCTCCTTGGCGGCAAAGGCGCGAACCTCGCGGAAATGACCCGGATCGGCCTGCCGGTCCCGCCCGGATTCACGATCACGACCGAGGTTTGCACCTATTTCTATGCGCACAAGCGCACTTATCCAGCTTCGCTCCAGGCCGAGATCGAGAACGGCATCGCCAACATGGAGCGGATCATGGGGACCAGGTTCGGCGACACCGAGAAGATGCCGTTGCTCGTCGCGGTGCGTTCCGGGGCGCGCGATTCCATGCCTGGCATGATGGACACGATCCTGAACCTTGGCCTCAACGACCAGACCGTGAAGGCGCTCGTCCGGGCGACGAACAATGAGCGCTTCGCCTGGGATTGCTACCGCCGTTTTATCCAGATGTACGGCGACGTGGTCATGGGCGTGCAAAAGCGCGAAGGCGAGGACCACGACCCGTTTGAATCGGCCATCGAACATTACAAAGATGAACGCTACAGCCAGCATAACATCGACGACTCGAAGCTGACCGCCGCCGATTACCAGGCGTTGGTCGACCGGTTCAAGAAGCTCGTGAAAGATCGCACCGGCCAGGCGTTCCCGAACGATCCCTGGGACCAGCTCACAGGCGCGGCCGGCGCCGTCTTCGGTTCGTGGATGAACGACCGCGCCATTGTTTACCGCCGGAAGTACAACATCCCCGAGGAATGGGGCACGGCGGTGAACGTGCAGGCCATGGTTTATGGCAATACCGGGGCGAACTCCGGCTCCGGGGTCGCGTTCACGCGCAACCCGGCGAACGGCGCGAACGAATTCTACGGCGAGTTCCTCATCAACGCCCAGGGCGAGGATGTTGTCGCCGGGGTGCGCACGCCGCAGCCGGTGATCGAGTTGAAGAAGCTGATGCCGAAATGTTACGCGGAGCTGCTGAAGGTGCGCTCAACCCTCGAGAAACATTTCCGCGACGTTCAGGACGTCGAGTTCACCATCCAGGACGGGAAGCTGTTCATGCTCCAGACCCGCAACGGCAAGCGGACCGCTGCCGCCGCCCTCAAGTTCTCCATGGACATGTTCCGGGAAAAACTCATCGACTGGAAAACGGTGGTGATGCGCAACCCAGCGGACCAGCTCGACCAGCTCCTCGCCCCGATCTTCGATCCGGCCGAGATCAAGAAAGTGAAAGCGATCGCGACCGGGCTGCCGGCCGGGCCCGGCGCGGCTTCGGGCAAAATTTACCTGAACGCCGACCGTGCGGCAGCCGCCGCGGAGAAAGGCGAAAAAGTGCTGCTGGTTCGCAACGAGACGAGCCCGGAAGATTTGCGCGGGATGATCGCGGCCGAAGGAATTTTGACCGCGAAAGGTGGCGTCTCGTCGCATGCCGCGCTGGTAGCGCGGCAGATGGGCAAGGTTTGCATCTGCGGCGCGTCGGCTTTGAAGATCGATTACAGCCGAAAGACCGTCTCCGTGGGCGCCGATGTTTTTCGAGAAGGCGAAGATTTCCTCTCGATCGACGGCACGAGTGGGACGGTTTATGCCGGCCAGCTCGCCACCGCCCCGAGCGAGATCATTAGTGGCACCCTCCACGGCGACAAGGCGGCGCGGAAGACGGAGAAATTCAAGGCGTTCAACCAACTCATGGAATGGTGCGGGAAGATCGCGCGCCTTGAAGTGCGTTGTAACGCGGACAACCCGGAGCAGACGGAGAATGCGCTCGCTTTCGGCGCCGTTGGGATCGGACTTACCCGGACCGAGCACATGTTCTTCGAAGGAGACCGGATCGACGCGATGCGGGAGATGATCCTGGCCAACAATGTGGACGAACGGAAAGCCGCACTCGCAAAGCTGCTCCCGTATCAGCGCGAGGATTTCGTGGGGATTTTCCGCGCCCTGAAAGGCTACCCGGCCACGATCCGTTTTCTCGATCCGCCGCTGCACGAATTCCTGCCGCACGACGCCGAGTCGCAGGCGGCCCTGGCGAAAAAGATCGGGGTCACTCCCGAGCACGTCGCGCAACGGGTCCGGGAGCTGCACGAATTCAATCCGATGCTGGGCCATCGCGGCTGCCGGCTCGGTATCGCCTATCCGGAGATCACCGAGATGCAGGCGCGCGCCGTCTTCGAAGCCGCGGCCAAAGTCGCGAAACAGAAGATCAAAGTAAAACCGGAGATCATGATCCCGCTCGTCGGGTTCAAGAAGGAATTCGATCTCCAGGCCGAGATCGTCCGGCGCGTCGCCGATCAGGTGATGGCGGAGAAGAAGGTGAAGTTCGATTATCTGGTCGGCACCATGATCGAAGTGCCGCGCGGCGCGCTGACCGCCGATGAAATCGCCAGGAGCGCCGAGTTCTTCAGCTTCGGCACGAACGACCTCACCCAGATGGCGCTCGGCATCAGCCGGGACGACATGGGGAACTTCCTCATGCCGTACATCGAGAACGAGATCTTCAAGAAGAACCCGTTCGCGTCGCTTGACCAGACCGGCGTCGGCCAGCTCATGCAGATCGCCGTCGAGAAAGGCCGGAAAAGCCGACCCGACATCAAGCTCGGCATCTGTGGCGAACACGGCGGCGACCCGGAGAGCGTGAAATTCTGCCACCGGCTCGGATTAGCTTACGTCAGTTGCAGCCCCTTCCGCGTCCCCATCGCCCGCCTCGCAGCCGCCCAGGCCGCGCTGGCGAAATAAGCCCCGCCCATTTGAATTGCCGGGTTTGTTGGGCGTCTGTGCCAGACGCCACCTCCGGTACTCTTGCTCTTGCTCTTGCTCTTACTCATGCTCCTGCTCCTACTCGAACTAGATAGGATTCACAGGACCGGCACCAGAACGGCTCGACAGCGTCTCGCCCTACCCCGCCATTCAGTAATCCAGTTAATCCTGTTCGGCACTTATAGGCCGCGCTTTCCTATTGCAGGAAATAGACTTGGACAACCCCGATGCCACTGGCTTCGTTCTTGCCCCGCACCTGGGCGGTATACTGACCAGGTTGGATCGTCGTGACGAGGGCTGCTTCAAGATCGTGCGACGGCTGGAGGCCGGTGTTCTCGAGTTCCTGTTGCTGGCTCGTTTTCCAATCATCGTTCTCGAGCACGACGGCGCCGTTCTGGTCTCGCAGTTGAAGGGTAGTGTCCGGCAAAGCGTTGCCGATCCCAAACCCAAGCAGGGAAGGCCCAATCGCGCGGACAACCACGCGAACCGGCGCATCCTGGACGATGAATCCGGCAATCATGAGTTTGTCACCGGCCTGGACAAGGCCTCTCGTGGCAATGTTCGCCAATTTCGCCGGGGAGGCGGCGCTGATGTCGTAGGCATCAACCACGCCCGTGCCGATGCTGTTCCCGAACCCGCTTACGACCGCGGTATAACTACCGGGAGCGAGATTTGCGATGATGGCCGATTCCAGGTCGTTGCCGGGCGCGAGCCCGCTGCTGTTGATTTCAGCCGATTGATCGCCGCTGATGAGGCCACCGGTCTGGGTGATCCTCCAGTCGTTGTTCGTTGCTACCGTTGCTCCGCTGGCATCATGGATTTCCAGGACAGGGTTTACCAACGCATCGGGGATCCCGAACGGAATTAGCGAAGGACCAATCGCGCGGACAAGGATCTTCTTGGTCGAGACGGCCGGGCCCTGGACGATAAATCCTTCGATCAGGACATTGTCGCCAGCGCCAACCGGTAGCCGCGTCGAAACGTTGCCAACCAAACCCGGAGAAGGGCTGGGCGTTGCTGTAGGAGAGGCTGTGGCGGTTGCGGTCGGCGACGGACTCGGAGATGCAGTTGCAGTGGGTGTAACCGTTGGGACTGGCGTCGCGGTGGGGGTCGGAGTTGGCGTGGGGGTAGGAGTCGGAGTAGGGGTGGCCGAGACAGTGCCCACCACTATGTATTTTGCCTGACTCGGAATGCCGTTGCTTATCACCGTGACCAGGGCGGGCCCGGCAGGAAAACCACTAAACGACGTCGAAACCACGCTCGTATCGGACCAGGGCATGTTTGGGTCCGACAAGGGGAACGCCACCTGGCCGGCATCAACGCTGCGAAGCTCAATGATGGGATAATTGGTGGACGAGTCGTTAGTAACGCCGCTGGAGGCTCCGGAAATCCCCCTAAAACGAGAGCCGGTTAACGTGATCCGATTGTCTGCCGTCAAAGAGAATGTGGAAATCTGGGGTTGCCAATCCGGCGCCGTGTAACCAAGGCGGACGTCGTAAAGCTCGGCGCTAGCCACCGCTATCAGAACCGGACCGCCACCGTTGCCATTACTCCCGCCCGCACTGAGCGCTTTGCCGTTCTCCTGGAGAGTCAGGGTAGCAAAAAAACGTGGAGCGGTGAGGCTGGGTGTCGCCTTCCAGGATCCAGTTGCCGGATCATACAATTCCGCCGCTGTCGAAGCCCCGGAGGCGGAAAAGCCGCCCGCCACCAGGACAGAGCCGTTAGCTAATAAAGTGGCGGCGTGATACCGCCGCGGCGTTACCAGATTTCCGCCGGAACTCCAAGTGCCTGCGGCCGGATCGTAAAGCTCAGTGGCCGGGACACTGCCATTGTTGTCCGCGCCACCAGCGACAAGGACCTTCCCACTGGGCAGCAGCGTCGCGGTAAAGTTTTCTCCTCGGACATTAGCGAGGCTGCCGGTTGGAGCCCAAGTACCGGTCGCCGGATCGTACAGTTCGGAAGAGGCGAGATATCCGCCAGCATTCTGGTTAAAGCCACCAGTCACGAGAACCTTTCCATTGGTCAGAAGAGTTGCCGTGTGCCCGAAGCGAGCCGTTCCCAATGTGCCCGTAGAACTCCAAAGGCCGGTGCCTGGATCATACACTTGCGCTGTGGCGTAGATGACGAAACTGCTGGCCTGGCCGCCGGCGATCAGGACTTTGCCATTAGGCAGGAGCGTAGCTGTATGGTTATAGCGCGCATCGGTGAAGCTTCCGGTGGAACTCCAGTTCCCGGTTGCGGGATCGTAGAGTTCTGAAGTAGCGAGAATGTTTGAAGAGCTGGCACCCTGACCGCCGGCGACCAAGACCTTGCCGCCAGGCAATAATGTGGCGGTGTGCTGTTTACGCAATCCCAGCAAGCTTCCCGTAGAGGTCCAAAGCCCGGAGCCGGGATGATACAACTCGGCAGTCGCTGTGGTTCCAGTGTTATTACTGTATCCCCCGGCCGCCAGGGTAGTTCCGTCCGGCAGAAGAGTCGCGGTATGATAATATCGCGCCGTAGCAAGGCTCCCGGTAGCGACGGCGGCCGGCGTTGCCGAGTCATAGAGATACACGGCGGATAGCGCGACCGGACTGCCTCCGCCGGCAAGGATAACTCGCCCGTCGGTCAACAGGGTCGCGGTGTGCCCGCCGCGGGGAGCCCCTACAGTGCCCTCGCTGCTCCAGCTTTGGGTGGAGGGGTTGTACACTTCGGCGGTATTCGTAATGATTGGAGAGGCGGCTCCGGCCACGACGAGCACGTTGCCATTGGGCAAGAGGGTTGCCGTGTGGCGGCTTCTCGCCACCACCAGGCTACCAGTGGAACTCCAGGATCCAGCGGTGACGTCGTACAGTTCTGCCGTCCCTGTAACCGAACCGCCAGAGGTCCTTCCGCCCGCAACAAGAACCTTGCCGTTGCCGAGCAATGTCGCTGTGTGCTCGCTCCGCGCCGCGGGGAGACTGTCTGTAACACTCCAAGTCGACGTCGCTTCGTCATACACCTCCGCGCTTGCCACGGCAAAGCTGTTAACGCCGCCAACAACCAAGACTTTTCCACCGGGCAACGAGGTTGCTGAATGTAAACCTCGCGCAGTAGTCATGCTCGCGGTGGCCGTCCAGGTTTCAGTCGCTGGATCGTATATTTCGACGCTGGCAACGTAGGCGTTACTGCCGAAGCCCCCCCCAACCAGGACTTTTCCACTGGGCAGAAGCGTGGCGGTATGAGATCGGCGCGGTGACGTCAGGTTTCCAACCGGATGCCAGGTGCCAGTCGTCGGATTGTAAACCTCGGCGGTATTCGTGCTGCTAGCATCGGATTTTACTCCTCCGGCGACCAACACAGTCCCGTCCCGCAGCAGAGTTGCACTGTGAAGCGCCCGAACCTGGCCCAGCGACCCAGTAAATGTCCAAGTTCCTGTAGCCGGATCAAACAATTCGCAGCTGGCCAGGCTCGCGTTGTTGCTGGTTTGGCCTCCTCCTACGGCGAGGATTTTTCCGTTTTGGAGCAAGGTGGTGGTGTGCGCCTGCCGCGCCGTTAAGAGATCGGTCACCTGCTGAAACGAACCTCCCTGAACCAGTTGCGGCACAGCGAGGATTCCGAGAAAAATCGGCAACGAGATAGAAAGAGGAAAAAAACGTTTCATAAGAAAAGCGGCCCGGTCGGTTAAAAATTCAGGCGGCGGCGTCTATCGCACGTTTCGCCTTCCCTCGCTAGACAATCAGTTTGAGAACACTTAAGAACACTTTGAGAACACAAATTGACGTTAGGCGCCCGCAGATTTTCGACTTTCCCACATTCATGGCCCGCAAAAAAGCTCCTCGCACCCTCCCACCGTTGCCAAGCAGGCGCGCTTTTCAAAGCGCGCATCACAAAGGGGAAGCGCTAACGGAAATTCTGCGCGGCGTGGCGGTGAAGAATCAGCTGGAGCAACCGCGCACGTTCTATTCCGTAAGGGAAGTGGCGGCGCATTTTCACGCGCCGTTTTCGCTGGTCTCGCGGGCCTACCAGCGCCTCGAACAGGAAGGCCTCCTCAGCAGCGTCCGCGGCTCGAAAACGGTTCTCCAGGGCCTTCACTTCGATCGTCAGCTCTCGGTCCGCGCCTTCGTCGGGTTGCCCGCCTCGCTCTCCGCCTTTGTGACTCTTCAGGATTACCGGATGTTTTTTATCCGGATCCGGCGCGAACTTCGCCTCCGAGGATTTGCCACGGCCACGGCCTTTTTTGAACCGCGCGAGGCCACCACGGATGCGCTCAGCAAGCGCCTCAAGGCCTACGAAGTCGATACCGTCATCTGGTTTCAACCGATGAAGGAAGCGAAGGAAACGGCGTTGCACCTGGCCGATCTGGGAATTCGCCTCCTCGGCGTGGCCAACGACGGCTTCCCGAATATCCCCTGCCGTTACCAGGTACGGCGGGAACCGGCGATCCGGTCGTTGCTCGGGAAATGGAAGGAACGCACGACTGACCGCCTGGTCCTGGTCCAGGCGAAAGATCAGCGGTCGGCCGCGCTCGAGGAAACGCTGCATACGCTCCTGGATGAGCTGGAAATGAAATGGTCGGGCGCGGTTTATGAGGGACAGCGGAGCGATCAGTTTTTGCGCTCGCTGCAAAAGACCAAGGCCGGCGGGATTATTTTTGTTTCCTCCACCCTGGCGTCGAAACTTTGCTTTCGTTCGCCCACGGCGGTGTCGGACTTACTGGGGACGCATCGGGTGGCGTTCATCAACGGCCCGGTCAGCATGCCGTTCGCGAAAGTGCCGGACGCGCGGGTGGATCTGGTCACGGTGGACTGGCAATTGGTCGCGGAACGGATCGTGAACGATTTGATCTCGCAGGACGCTTTCCAGGAGCCCGGCCCGACCATTTTCGACGCCGAAGCTCGCCTGGAAGTGTCGCTCAGCGATTTCGCGCAAAGTATCTGAGCAACCGCCGGAGGCGCGGTGCGGGAGGGCCGGACATTCTCTCACGCTTCGCACAGCGACGCGGCTCCAGAAGAGCGCCGGAGGCGCGCGGGAATAGAGCCGGGAGTGAAGCGCAGCGAACTCCCGGATTCCCGCATTACAAACGGATCCAACCCCGAAGGGGTGACGGAAACAGCGTCTCTCGAACGATCTGGATCCTGCCGTCGCCCCTTTTCAGGGGCTTGATCTGGTTTGGCAATGCATAACCCGGGAGTTCCGCTTCGCTTCACTCCGGGCTCTATTCCGACGCCCCGCCGGGGTCAGCGCTCTTATTCGCCGGGGAATGGCGAAGCAAGCAAGCGAGGGAGGCGCGGTGCGGGAGGCGGAGACGGCGCTGGTTACGGCGACAGAGCGCCGTCGCTCCATCAAAATAATCATTGCGCCGAGCCGGCCTCGAATTTCTGGCGCGCTTTCCAGGCCCGTTCCCAATTTTCTTTCGCGGCCCAGGCTTCCGCTTCCAGGAAATCGAAATAGCGCGGAGCGCCGGGCAGCTCGGTGAAATGCCGGACGGTCACGAGCGCTTCGTCGGCCAATCCCTGGCGCATCTGTTCCTGATACAACTGGAAGCCGAGACCGTAATTGTCGGGACTCGCGTGAAGCGCCTGGCGCAGTTGGTCAATCGACGAGCCTTGCGCGACTGGCGGTAACGGCGGCGACCCGCCATGGCGCCGGATAATTTCGTAGGCTTTGCGGAAATCACCTTGCGTTGCGTGATACTTCGCGACTCCACGCCAGGCGTCGCTCAGCCATTCGGGATGAGTTTCGACGGCGCGGGCCAGCTCCGCCGCATCGCCCCGTTCGGCCCACGCTTTGAAGAAGATGACCTTCTCTTCCGCGGTAAAGGTTTCGAGGCGCGGATCGTGGTCGAGGAAACGCTGGAGCGCGGCCATGAAACGGGCGCCGCCGGCTTGTTGAAGAAAAATGAGGGCCAGATCGTGATGAGCCATGCCGAATTCTTCGAGGCTCTGGTGGACCCGGGGATTGTGACGGGTGGCGAGGCCGAGCATGCGGGCATAAACCTCCGTCCGTTGCTCACCGGCGCGCCGCAACGCTTCCCGCCACGCCGTGAAGGCCAGAACCGGCTGGGAGCCCAGCCAGGCAACCCCCTCCTGGAAAGGCACCTCGTAGGCGTTCGGCTCCAGGAAACGCGCCCGCCGGAAATCGTAGAGCGCGTCGGCTGCCGGATGTTTGGCTCCCACCTTCCCGAGCGCGCGGGAAAAATAGAGCTGCCACTTGAGCGGCGCCCACGCGAGCGCGCGGGTCGTGCGCTCGATGGTTTCGTCGAAATTCCGGCCGCTATTGGCCGCAGCGGCGCCACGCAATTCGTTCTCCACCCCGACTGCGCCCGGCAACGCCCTATCGTAACGCGCCGCAAAGACCCAGGCGCCGCCAGCCACGACGAGCAGGAGCCCGATGACTCGGAAGAGATACGGAACAACCGGGCTCGGGCGGAATTGAAGCGGCCGTTTCAGCGCCAGGCCGAGCAGAAATATTCCCGCCAGAACGGTGCCAATCCGGTGCCCGGAAACATCCACGAGACCGTGAAAAGCAAAAAGAACGGCTGCGATCAGGGCAGCAAGCCGGAAACGCTGGTTAGTCCCCTCTTGTAACGGGAAAACCCGGAGAACCAGCAGGACAAGACCCGCGATGGCCAGGAGGATCGCCGGCCAACCGGCTTCGGCCCAAAGCCAAAGCCAATCGCTCTCGGGATGGATCGCGCGCGCTGTGGTCAGGGAGGCATCGCGAAAAACCGCGAAGATTTCGTCGAAATTTCCAAAGCCGATGCCGCACCAGGGTGAAAAGCGAATGAGATGAAGGGTGTCCTGAAAAATCAGGAGCCGGAAATCGGAAAAGATGCTGGTACCGGTGCCGCGCAGATTAAAGCGCTCGACGGTTTGTCCACCGAAGAGGAGCAGGGCCGTGAGCAAAATGAGCAACAGGGAAAGGCCGAGGGCAATCCGGGCAGCCGAGCCCTTCCGGAGGGCAAATGCGCCGAGCCAGAGGGCGCTGCCGGCCAGAAGAAGAAGAATGCCCGCGCGCGACAGATTCAGCACGAGCCCGGCGACCAGAACGCCGAGTCCCAGCAGCCAAATGATCCAGCGCTTCCGGCTGTGCCGGATATCATCCTGGCCGCACGCCAAAACGATGATTGCGGCCAGGCCGAAAAGATTTCCGGTTTGATTGCGATTGGGAAACGGGCCGAAGCCGCGCTCGTTATGCCAAAATGGAAGCGCCGCCTTTGCGTAATACAAGGCAATACAGAGCGCCGCGAGAAGAACGACACCGGTGGCGAAAAGGCGAAGCTGGGAACGGACGGCCCGTAGTTCCAGGTCGAGCGCACTGATGTGATAAAGCCAGCTGAGCGCAGCCAGAAAACTGATCAGGCATCCGAGGGTGATCCAGGGCTGCGGCGAGACCGTGCCGGGAAGCCTGATATTGAAATCGTTGACCAGGGCCTGGCGCCACCCCGGTTCCGAAAACCAGGCCGCCGGCAAGAAGGCTGTCGCCGCGCAGGCCAGGATCGCCAGGAAGATCACGTTGAGGAAAAGGCCGAGGGAGCGGCGCGGTGGATCGGCCAGCAGGATGAGACCGAGAAGCGCGACCACGACTCCTTCGGCCCACTTCACGGTGGCGCCCCCGAGAAAACAGGCGAGCACCGGGAGCGCTGGAAGGGTGAGGTTTATCCACCCACGGCCGGGAGTAGCGGCGACCCTGACGCGCCTTCTAGACGATTGATCGGGAGAGCTTTGCATCGGGCCTGGCGAACGAAGTGGTGGTATGGGATTAGCTAAGTAAAACACGGGCGCTGATTGGCGCCGCAAAGCCTTATGGCCCGCCCAGTCTTACCACGAGTTGAACGCGCCGTGCCATCGCGTACTCTCTGCAACGGCATCGGGAAGTAATCATGGTTACGCAACGCACGCAGGGTCTCTATCGCGTATTCCTGCTTTGCCAAATCGCGCTCGTAGCGGTGCTCTTTTGGTTTGGCGTCTGGGTGATGGTGACTTTCTACACCGGGGGCGACGCGGAATGGACCTGGCGCCGCTATAGCATTTATTGCGGTTTGCTCGTCCTCGGAATGACCATCGAGTCGCTCAGCCGGGACGGCTCCAAGAATTATTTTCTCCAGAACGAACTCCTGCGTCAGCATCGGCTGAGCCTGCGCCAGACATTCGCCAGCGTCGGCACTTTGCTTCTCTATCTGATCGGAACAAAGGACGCGTTTATCTCGCGAATTTTCTTCTTCAATTTCGTTCCGTGGCTCTATGTGGCGCTGCTCTTTTCGCATCATTATCTGCCCTCCTTCCTGGCGCGGCGAATCTTTACCGGCGCGCGCGAGGAAAAAACAATCCTGGTGGGATCGAGCTTGAAAGCGGCCCAACTCCGGGCCTGGCTGCGGCGGAAGGCTGACATCGGTTTGCGCACCATCGGTCTCATTTGCGATGAGCAAATTGAAAAAACCGAAGATGGCATCCCGGTCCTGGGCAATTCCGAGAGCCTGGAAAAAATCATCGTGGAGCGCGGTGTGACCCAGGTCATCATGCTCGAGTTCCCGCTCTTCAACGAAAGCAATCGCCACATCATCAGGGTTTGCGATCACCTCGGAATCCGCCTGCTCATCGTGAGCGATCTCGAGGAAAAATTGCGCCATCCCGTGACTCATTTTGAAGACGACGGCTTTCGCTTCATCGGACTGCGCGAAGAACCACTGGAGAACCCGCTCAATCGCTTCTTCAAGCGCGCCCTCGATATCGCGATCTCCCTGCCGGTCATGATCTTCATTTTTCCGATTCTCGCCTTGCTGGTTTGGATCGCGCAACGAATCCAATCGCCCGGGCCGCTCTTTCATCTCCAAACCAGGGCCGGAATGCAGAACCGGCAATTCAAGATCTACAAGTTCCGCACGATGCGCCCCGACCACGAAGAGGTCACCCGGCAGGCTCGTCCTGAAGACGAACGGGTTTATCCGCTTGGGAAATGGTTCCGCAAATTGAGCATCGACGAGGTCCCGCAATTTTGGAACGTGCTCCTCGGCGACATGAGCATCGTTGGTCCGCGGCCGCATCTGATCGAGCACAACAATCAATTTTCCCAGTTGATGGCGAACTATCACGTCCGCGCCTTTGTGAAGCCCGGCATCACGGGCCTGGCCCAGGTGCGCGGATTCCGGGGCGAAGCCCGCAACAGCGCCGACATCGAGAACCGAGTGGCCTGCGACATCGAGTATCTGGAGAACTGGAACCTTTCCCTCGAGTGCGGAATTATTCTGCGAACTTTCGTCCACCTGATTGTCCCGCCGCGCAGTGCGTATTAAACAATCCTGCTCTTGATCATGATCCTGCTCATGATCTTGCTGCCAGGGCTCTCACAAAGGATCAGGAGCACGATCATGATCAAGAGCAGGCACAAAGCGCCCTGAGTTCGTTCTCAAAGCTTTGCATCACGCGCTGTTTGTCGAATTGCTCGACATAACGCCGGCCGTTCGCGCCGTAGATCCAAAGCCGCTCCGGATCGTTCGCCAACGCATCGAGAAGCACCGCCAATTCGTTGGGACGGCCCGGTGGCACGTTGACACCGAATTCTCCTTCCCCGAGCGAAAGAGCCAGTTCGCATTCGGGCGACGCGACCGTCACGACCGGTTTCGATGCCGCGAGCAAGCCAAGAAGTTTGCTCGGAAAAAACGAATTCCCGGCTCCGGCCTGCTGAGTAATGAAACAGAGATCGGCATTATTGAGCAGAGCGTGATATGCCGGCCCGGCCTGCAGCGGCAGCATGCTGAAGTTCGGAAGCTTCATCTCGCGGGCTTGCGCCGCAAGGGCTTCGCGTTGGGCGCCATCCCCACAAACCAGGAGGCGAAGGCGCGGGTTACGCAGCAACGGCGCGGTTTCCAACAAAACCTCCAGTCCTTGTTTTACGCCCAGATTGCCGGCGTAAACCGCGAGAAAATCGTCGGCCGCAAAGCCGTGCCGGTCTCGAAAATCTCCGCGCGCCTGATCAGTCCCCGTGTTCTTCAAGTCGATCGCGTTCGCAAAGTAGATGAGCTTCGCTTCGGGCACTCCCTTGCCCTGAAAACTCTTTAGCATCCCCCGCGTGATCCCTGAAACCCGGGCGGCGTGGCGGTAGGCGAAGGCTTCAAGGGCGTAGAGCGCCCGCGTAAACCAGTTCGGCTTCAACATGCCCAGCCCAACTGCCGCGTCGGGCTGCATGTCCTGGACATGAAAAACAAACGGCGCCCTCTTGATCTTCCCCACGATCCAGGCCGCCACCCCGAGCAGCAACGGCGGGGAAACAACGACATACACCTCCGGCTGCGGCAGGCTGAGGGCCCGCAAGGTCGAAGTAAAAACAAAGCTCCCTTCGTGGAAGATGCGCTTCAGCGCCGAGACCCGCCCCGGAACGAATTGCCAGCATCGACGCACGCAAACGCCATTGATAAGGTCCGTCCGGTAGACCCTGCCACGATCCTCCGCGCGCTTTTGCCAGGCTGGATAATAGGGAAAGCCCGTTACCATTTCGACGTCATGGCCTTGAGCTTGCAAGAACTCACACAGCGCCACGCTATGAGGCGCAATCCCGGTAAACTCCGGCGCGTAGTTGATTCCCCAGACAACAATTCGCATCGCCCTTAGTCGTTAGGCGCCGCTTTCGTCCGGGTCAACTCGTAGGTCTTCGCGACCGAAAGGAATTCATAGAAGGCATGGAGTCTGGCGAAGTAATAGCCTTCGCGGCCGTCGAGAAAACCCTTTTGCCAGAGATAGACATAGAGAAAGCGCAAGAGCGGCCGGAACGGGAGCCTTTGGGATATTTGTTTCAGCCTGCGGCGGCGCTCCACGGTGCTGCTCCGGATCTGAGCGGCGCTGCCAGAAAGAAGGCGGTCGGCCGAAACGCGCGCTTCCCAGTTCGAATAGCGGTTGTGTTTCTCGACGAAAACTTCCACGGAAGGAAAAGCATAGTGGTCCATCTCGGACCGAAGCCGGTCGGTTGGTCCCTGCACGATCACGTGCTCGTGGACTTCATTGTCGCCGCTGCGGGTGTCGGCGCCGGTGAGTTTTTCGTACCGGCCTAACGAATGCCGGAAGAGCCGCAGGTTCCAGTTGGGGTAATAGGCGTGGCGCAGCCACTTTGCCATGAACATGAAACGCCGGTTGATCCAATAGCCCACGATGCTCCCGGCCTCCGAGATCGCCCGGGCGAATTCCTGCCCGGCCCCGGGCGGCAACACCTCATCGGCGTCGAGAATGAAAATCCATTCATTGCGAAAGGGCAGGTTCTCCAGCGCCCAATTTTTCTTCTTCGGCCAGGTGCCATTGAATTGGAACTGGACCACCCGTGCTCCCGCTTCTTCGGCAATCTGGATCGAGCCGTCCGTGCTCTGCGAATCGACCACAAAAATCTCATCGGCCCAGGGGAGACAGGCGAGACAACGCGGAAGATTGGCCGCTTCGTTCCTGATCGGGATGATCACGGAAACAGGCACCCGTTCGCTGCTCGTTCCCTTCATTTGGAGAGGCGGCTCCGGTGCACTGCCAGCAACGAATAATCCGGAACGCCGGCGCACCGCTCCAGCGTCCGGCCATCGAAGAAATCGAACCCATGTTCCCGGAGCAGCGCCGGTATTTCCTTGCTGTTGTAGCCATCGAGATAAACGACCTTGATGCGTTGCTCGTCGAAAAGGCGCGACGCGCCCTTTATGACGGGCAGCTCGTGACCTTCGACATCGATTTTGATCACTAGATCGCCCGCCGGAAGGGGCAGCGCATCGAGGCGGTCGCAGGGAATCCTGTTTGCCCCATTCGCCCCTTCCGATTCCGAAACTTTAAAGACGCCGGAGGTGACCCCGGGTTCAAAAGCAAGCTGGGCCGCGCGATCCGACGCGCCCATATTAATCACAGTCACCTCACGGCCCGCGACCGATTGCTGCAAGCGCCGGACCGTAGCCGGATTGGCCTCGATCGCGACGTATTTTGTGTCCGGAAACAACTGACGATACCGGGACAGGACCGAGCTGTAGAGTCCGACGTTCGCACCGACATCGACGAAAACGTCACCGGGGCGAAGGAGGAGCGCGAGATTGAGGAGCGTCGCGGCTTCGTCGCGAAAAATGATATTGTCGTCGGCCATCTTCGCCGCGCGCCATAAACCGATCTCCTCCCGCGTGCTGATGTGAAGCGGGGCGCCAAAGATTTGGACATCGACCTCGCGCGCGGGCACAAACAGGCGCGTCAGCGCCATGCGCAGGCGCGGGTAACGAAACATCAGGATCCAAAACCAGTGTCGGAGGCGGTTTCTTCCTGGAAAACTCATGTTGAAAACTTTCGCGGTCCAAGGACGCGGCAGGGATTGCCCGCGGCAATGCTGTTATCCGGGACATTCCGGGTAACCACCGAACAGGCGCCGACCACGCTTCCATTCCCAACGGTAATGCCCGGCATGACAAAAGCGCGTGCTCCGATGAACGCGTCCTGGCCGATGGTGATCTTCGCGGTGAGAAGCGGGATCTCCGGCCGCGTAAAGTCGTGCGTTCCCGTGCTCAAATAAGCTTCCTGAGCGACGGTGGCGCGCGCTCCAATCTCGATTCGGCCCAGGGAATAGGCGTTCGCGCCGTCGCCGAGACAGGCGCGATCGTGCAGGGTCAAGTTCCACGGGATCTCAATCCGCGCCCGCTGATGGACAAAAGGTGTTCCCTGGATGGTTGCCCCGAAAATTCTCAGCCACCAGAGGCGCCAGGCATTTGCCGGTTTTGGCGTCCATTCGCAAAACACGACCCAGCAGAATCCCCAGAGCAGGCGGAGCGCTCGATCCCCTTTCGGCCAGGGAGATTCGTAGGGTGAGCTTTGATCGGCTTTGACCGGAGTGGGTGTATCGAAGGTCACGACAATCCTTTAATAAAAATAAATATCGGTGCTGGTCACGCCATAGCGAGCTGGACCGACCGTTTCAAAAACCTCGAAACGGCGCGCGCGATGGGTTTCGCGCAGTTGACGGTACCGCCAGGAATCGTCCACCACGATAATACCACCAGCGTTCACCCGATCTTCCGCCACTTCGAAACAGCGGGGCCGAATCGAATAATCATTGTCCGCTCCGTCCACGACAATCACATCGTAGGAGCCGTCTCGCACTCGTGCGAGGTATTGCGACTCCGTGAATTCCTCCGGGTGGTCAAAATCGAAGGGACATTCGTCAATCGCGACATTCGTCAGACCAAGCTGGCCCATGCGTTCGCGAACGCGCGCCGCCCAGGCGGGATCGTCTTCGACGCTCTCGACGCTGGCGCAGCGCCGGGCAAAGAAAATTGTGGAACCCCCGCTGCCGAATTCGAATACCCTCATCTCCGGCCGGAGAAAAATCTCCAGAAAATCAATCGCCCCGTAAGAGAACCACGGCAGCTCCAGATCAATAGGCGAGCGCCGATGAAGAATGTTTTGCGAAACGTAACGCGGAATATTCGACGGCCGCTGCAGCAGGTCGCCACCAAGTTTCCGGACGCGTTCCAGGTTTGTTAGCTGCATTTTTTTCCTAACTCGGCAAAGTCGTCGAGAAACTGGTCGGCTACCCGGGGCAACGCATAGTCTGCCGATTTGCGCCATCCCGCCTCTGCCACGCGCGCGAGCAAAACCTCGTCTTCAAGAATTTGCGCGACCTTGTTTGATAAACCTTGAGCGGGATCGGGCAGACGGTGATCGAAAAAGAAGCCGGTCACGCCCTCAGCAATAAAATCGCCGAAACAGCCGAGGGCGGAAACGAGAACGGCACAACCGCGCGCCATCGCCTCGAGGGCGGCGAGGCCGAACGTTTCCCCCCGTTCCGCCAGAGAAGGGTAAACGAACAGAGACGCTCTTCGAAAGGCTGCTTCCAATTCGGCCGGGCCAAAGATCGGTCCGCACAATTCAATCTGATTCTTTGCTCTGCCGGCAATCTCTTCCAGTTGCGCCCGATACGCGTCGCCACCACCGCCCAAACGTGTTTCCATCGGACCGACAATCACAAGCTTCCATTTAGCACGAACCCGGTCCGGCAACCTAACGAAAGCTTCGAGGAGGAGATGGACGCCTTTCTCGGGATGCACCCGGCCGACGTAAAGAATAGTTTTCTCTCGCTCGACGAAAACCGGGAACGCCTCGGAGGACGAATCAGGGCGCGGATAAGGAATCACCTTTACCATCGCGTCGGGCACCTCCGCCCGAATGGCGTCCGCGACAGACTGAGAAGGCGCCTGGAGTCGAGCAGCCTGCCGGTAAAGCCGCATCTGGCCTTTGGGAAAACGCGCGACGTGAACGTAGAGTTTCCCGCGCCTTTGATGCCGGCAAAACAACGGCGCCCAAAACGTGTTCGTGACAATAATGTCTGAAAGCGGCGCCGCACGGATGGCGCGCATCGAATACATCAGGTCGAGGAACTTGAGCCAGACCAGCGATCCGGGCGTATCGTAGCCGCCGACGCGCACATGTTGCACTCCGGCGATGACCTCCTCTGCCGGAAGGCCAGGAAGCAAGCGAGAAATCTGAACAATGTCATGACCGCGGCGGGCAAACTCCTGCGCAAGAGCAAACCAGGCTTTTTCAACTGCGCCTCCCATGATCGGAGGAACAGGCAGAAATGCTCCCATCACGATCGTAATTCTCACGAGGCCGACCCGCTCTCGCTCAGGACGTGGAGAAGGGAATCCACTGCCTGATTGATCTCGAAACGGCTCAGGAAGACGTCGCGCGCCCGGGCCCGCATTCGCGTCCGTTCCTCTTCCGGGACAGCCAGCCATTTCCGAAGCAGGCGCTGGATTCCTTCGCCAGTATCTTCCTCGACGAAGCCCGCGCCGCCTTCCACGATCTCCCGCCAGATATTGACCTTGTTTGAAATCAGGACCGGCGTGCCGCAGGCCATGGCTTCCACGACCGCGATGCCAAAATTTTCCTGATGGGAGGGGAGAATGAAAGCGTCCGCCGCGCTAAACGCGCCCCACTTGAGCCGGCCGGTCAACATACCGGTGAAAGTAATAGCCGCTTCCGGACCATCACCAGGAGCGCTGGCCAGCTGCTTGAGGTGCGCAAGATAGGCGCCGTCAGCCGCCGGTCCTGCCATCACCAGATGGAGATTTTCCGCCACCGAGCGCTGAACAGCCAAAAATGCCTCAATCAGCATTTCGCAGCCTTTTTTCTCATGCAGCCGGCCTAGGAACACGAACAACCGTTTCTCGCGCAATTGGGGATAGTCCCGGAGAAAATCTTCGCGGGCGCCTGCGAGATCGATTTCCGGAGCGGCGGTGCCGTAGTTCACGACCACTTCATTGCAGCGGTAGAGCGAGAACGATTCACGCGCCAGACGCCGCTCCTCCTCCGAGGTGAAAAGCACCGCGGTCGCATCGCGCAGAACGCGATACTCGGCCCAGGGCCAATAGAGTAATTTCTTCAGGTGCTTCCGCGGATAGGTTCGCTTGAACCAGGGATCGAGCATGCCGTGCGGGAAAACAAAGTAAGGCGTGGCTGTTCCGCGCAAAGCGCGCCAGACGCCGAAGCTGTTATAGCGCCAGAGCCCGTGAACGATGACCGCATCGTATTCCGCGTGCCGGCTTTTGATCCAATCCGTAAAACGCGGTGCGTAAGAGTAACCACCGCGGCCGGAACCAAGCGCATGGACCGGCACGGGGAAATCTCGGACCCAGGGATCGGAAGGCGCATCGAGCGAGATGATTTCCACATCATGGCCACGGCGAGCGAGAAGCGCGGACGATTGCTTCACGGACTCGATCGGGCCGCCGAGCGCTGGATTAACTGTGTGAATGGCCCGGAGAATCTTCATAGCCAATGGCGTGTATGCCGCTCACTCCAGCGAACCGTCGTTAGCCGCATTGTCTCGTTAGGCCATCAGGGTGATAGTCCCGGTTGACGAAAAGCATGTCAGCAAAACTGGCGACTTGGTCTTGATGGTGAAAATCGTAGATCGAGACGAGCGCAAAGTTACGATCGATCAGGTGCCGGAAGACTCGATCGAAAGGCGGCAGCTTCTCGTACATGTCAGAGAAGATAAACTCGAAGTAGATCAGTCCGATCCTGTTGGCCTGCATTGTTTCCTCTGCGCCCTTCAAGACCTCAAAATCATAGCCTTGGGTGTCCGATTTTAGAATATCGACTTTTTCGATTCCGTTTGTCTTGAGAAAATTGTCGATGGTGGTCATCTCGACTAACGATTCGCGTTCGACTTTTCCCCAGCCCGCACCGCTCAAAGGAAAGAATGAGCTCATGTCCGTGTTCGTATTTTCGAACAGGACCTGGTTACCGGCAGACGCACCGACGGCGCAGTTCCAAAGGTGCACGCCTGGGTAGACTCGAGCATCTTCGGAGAGCCGTTGGAAAGCCGCGCGACCTGGTTCGAACGAGTGGATAGTACTGGACGGGAAGGTCTTCTTGAACCGCGCGATCGATTGACCTTCATTCGCGCCTACATCGAGGATTACGGGCGCTGACTGAGCGGACACAAACTTCCGCATGTCCGAGAATGGAGATATCCCGAGGGACGCGGCACTGCGCACGTCGTATCCAAGCTTGGAGGCAAACCAGCGGATAGCTTCTTTCGGAACGTTCACAGTTGGTTTTCCCAACGAGAAGATAACTCCCCCACCGGCGAGGTGATGACGTCGGTGGAAAGCCCGCGGCGCTTCGCATAATGCCCTAGCACGACGATGCTCCAGAGACGCGTCCAATGGAGGCGCTCCCGCTGAAAACTTTCTCGCATTCCGTTCACGAAAGCCTCGGGCAACATCTGGCGGGCTGTCGTTTCACGCAGCCCTTCCTCTACAAATGCGGCCAGCGGCCCAGCCATCCAGTGTTTCATCGGCAAAACGAAACCGGCTTTCGGACGTTCGTAAACCGAAGGCGGAAGGAGATCGCGGCACGCTTCGACCAGCAGACCTTTCACGCCGCGATAGCGTTTCTTCGCGGCGGCCGGCAGCCCGAGAACATACTCGACCAGCTCATGGTCGAGAAACGGCACCCGCATTTCGAGCGAGACCGCCATGCTCATTTGGTCCGCATCCCGCAACAACATGCGCCGCATGTACCCGGTGAGCTCAGCCCAGCTGATCCGGGAAAAATCGTCGGGCAACGCGACTGACGCTTCAAAAGGCTCGGAGGCAATGGGGAGTCCTGCCCGCTTAAGCATTTCATCAGTGAAAAAACGCCGGCGCCAGCTGGCCAGTTCGCCCGCCTGACCAGTCACTGGGAGATCGGCCAGGCGATCGGCCGAGCCTTGGAAGAAGCCGATAAACTTGCGGAGAAAGCGCGGGAGGGCTGCAACCAACTGCAACCGCGGCACGTCCTGAAAACTAGGGTAACCGCCGAACAATTCATCGCCGCCAAGCCCCGACAAAGCGACCTTCACGCCGTGGTTCGCCACCGCGCGCGACACAATGTAGGTGTTAATCGCATCCACGGACGGCAGATCGAGTTTCGCAACCGCTTCCGTCACGGAATGGATCACCTCATCTTCGGAGAGTTGAATTCGATGATGATCCGTCCCGTAACGTTGCGCGACCTCTCGCGCGATCTCGGTCTCATCGAATTCGGGAAGGTCGAAACCGATCGAGTAAGTCTGAAGTCTATTCTCCAGCTTTTGGGCGGCGATGGCGGTGACGACAGACGAATCGATCCCGCCGCTGAGGAAACTCGCGACCGGCACGTCGGAGAGCAGATGTTCCTGGACGGCTTTCTCGAGCAGCACCCGCAATCGCGGAACGACATTCTCGGTTGAGCGAACAAAAATTTCCCGAGGCGGCCAATATGGCCATGTCTTGATTGCGCCCTGGGAATCGATCGTCATAGCGTGGCCAGCAGGCAATGACTCCACCCCGGAATAAAGGAGCTGGCGCTCCGGACACGCTCCCCATTGCAAATAACCAGAGACAGATTCCGGAGACACCGCTTCCGAGCCGCTAACAATAAGCTTCACTTCCGATCCGGCCCGGACGCCGTGCTCGTCGTTCAGATAATAGAGCGGCTTGATCCCGAGACGGTCCCGAGCCAGGAACAACTCGTTCCGGGCGGCATCGTAGATGGCAAACGCGAACATTCCCTTGAGATGGCCGAGAACGTCGTGGCCCCACCGGGCGTAGCCCTGCAAAAGCGTCTCTGTATCGCTCGTGCCTCGCCAGGTCACGGCCGGTCCCAATTGCTCGCGGACGTCGTGGTGATTATAGATTTCGCCGTTGGCGACGATGACGTTGCCCGTGGCCGGGTCGGCCATCGGTTGCTCGCCGGTCGGAGACAAATCCACGATCGCCAGCCGGGTGCTTCCCAGCCACGACCGGCCGTCCGGTGAGGTCCATTCGCCTGACGAGTCTGGTCCCCGATGCGCGATCAAGCGAAGATCGAGAGGCGCCGCTCGACCGCTGGAGCTAAAGTGAACTGCAATCCCGCACATTTTGAATTACACCCGGCGTTTCATGGGATCGGCGCCAGGGTGCGGTAAACGTCAAGGTATTCGGAAATCATCCGCGTGCTGGAAAATCGCCGCGCGTTTTCGAGAGACTTGGTGCTCCAGAGTTCGCGTTGCGCCGGATCGGCCAGGAGCAGGATGTCGGCAGCAAAGCCCGCTTCGTCATCGACGCTGTGCGTCAATCCGCCCGGGCCGGCCACTTCCGTCATAGGCGCGCGGTCCGCGCAGAGCACGGGACAACCGCAGGCCTGCGCTTCCGCGATCGGCCAACCGAAGCCTTCGCAGGTGGATGGAAAAAGCAAGGCGACGGCGCAATTGTAAAGGGCTTCGAGTAACTCGTTTGATATTCCGGCCAATTCCACGATTCGATCGGAGATAGCGAGCTGGCGGCTCAGGGAACGAAGCGGCGGGGAAAGCGGTTCGCCTGCGAAAACGAGCAGCCCATTCCAATGTTCCCGAGAGCGGGCAAAAATTCGCAGGACGCCTTCCCGATTCTTGTAACGCAAGTTCGAACCAACATGGAGAACAAATGAAGCGCCCGCTCCGAGTGGAGAAAATTCCGCAAGGCGCTTCCGCGCTTCATCGGGCGACAACTTCCGATACGGATAGTGTAAGCCGAGCGTGATTACTCCGAGTTTCGGCCGGCCATTTTCCTGCCGAACGAAACGTTGAGCGTCCTCAAAGGTTGCCTGCGAAACACAGGCGATGGCGTCGGCTTTCGCGAGGCCGGCAACAATCCAGCGCTGCAGGACTTTGCCCGTGGCGCTGGCCGGACAGCCGGTCTCTTCGCCCAGCGCACCGCGGACTGCGAGCAGATCGTGGCAGGTGATGACGACGGGCGCGTCGCGGATCGTCCTGGCGTACATCGCATTAGAGTGATCACAGATATGGACAACGGCTGGACGCTTCCGCAGTTCTTTTCGGAGCCTGCGCGGGAAGAGGAAAAACTTGTCGAGATACGCGAGCCATTTGGCGACGAATTTGCCCGCGTAGCGAAACCGGCCGAAGAAGGGTTCCGGTTGGATCAGGTGCGCCGGAACTCCGGCTGTCGTGAGTCCATCCAACATCATCGCCGCAAATCGTTGCATGCTTTGCTGACGATCGAGCGGGTAGTTACCGATCAACAAAATCATCGGGTTGGCGCGGTGCGGCAGAAGAGGTATGCAAACCTTCAGCGTAACGAGAGCGCCGGGCCACCCGGCCACGCGCGGGACCGGCCGGCTCCGGAAGTTCGGATTCCGGCGGAGTCTTCGTATTGCCCGCGGCCAAACAAAGGCCGCAGATGAAGCAGGAAAAGCCCAGATTCGTAGGCTGCCCATATTGCCCGTTTAGGAGAGAGATGAACCCAGCGCCATACAGCATGATGGGAAGAATCTCGCCTCGCTTGAGGTGCCGGAGACTAAAGAGGCCAAGCTTCGCGGTGAGCATGACCCGCCAGGCCAGAAACGCCAGACCAAGAATCGGCCCGCTTTCCAAAATGACCCGGCCCCACTCGCCCTCCGTCAACAGAAAGATAAAGCGGCCGGTAAGAAATTTCGCGCCACCATTCGTCCCGATTCCCAGCCCGTAGCCTCCGATCGGCGCCCTGCTTACCAGAAGGACTCCCTCAGTGAAGCCGCTGAACATCCGCGCCACCAGGCCGGCTGCGATGGTCTTGTCTTCTTCCTCAGCCACAGTGGTGAATCGGTCGGAAAGGATCTGGACGCCCTCCTTGAACACCGGCAAACGGACGGCGACAAGCAACACCACCACGACGATGAGAAGATTTCGTCCGAACTGGTTAATCGCGCTGGGACGCAAGAAGATGATGGCGACCAACGACGAAACGACGACGAGCACTGCCAGCAGGACGGAACGGCTGCCGGAAACCCCGATCGTGACGACAAGCGCGAGGCCAGCGGCATAGAGAAGCCAGTTGCGATAAACCCCTCGCGTTAGCGCCGCGTAAAGCAAATAGGCAGCGGAGAGCGCAGCATAAAAGATAACGCCCGAGACAAATGAAAACGTCCCAGGCGGCCTGATTTTTCCGCCACCGGCAGTGATCTGGGTGGTGTCGCCGAGACCGGCGGTTCGATTGATATACGCTTCGGGCGAGGAATTGAACTGGAGGGCGAGGAGGACGGCCATCGGAATCAACCCGATCAGGACCCACCAGCCGAATCTCTTGAGGTCATCCAAATCGAGGACGTTGGCCATGACGAAAATGAGGGGCAAATGAAGGAAGTTCGAACGAAAGCCAAAGCCCGTGACCAAAAAGAGGGGCTTAAGGGAGAGATACGGTTCGAGCACGATAAGAGAAACAAGCCAGGAAAGGATGGCGATGACACCGAGCCAAATAACGTAGCGATTCTTCGGAAAGACGTGGGCCCTCAGGGCCAGGAGATAAATGAGGAGGACGACCGGATCACGGATCACCAGGAGGACATCCGAATATTGGGGCAGGATCCATTTTCGAAATGTCCCCTCGAAAATGAGCAGCCAAAAATAGAGCCAGATCAGGCGCCGGATGGGGGTCAAACTTTTTTGGTTAGTGGCTGATTGCATGCAGAATTAAGTCACCGTAAGCCGGCCAGGTAAGCTCAGCAGCTTTCGCGCGCGCGGCAGAACTCATACCCGGTAATTGACCACGCTTTTCCAGAAACCAATCGATCTTTTCCGCGATGGCTTCAGGGGCCCCGGCCGGGACCAGAAACCCGGTTTTCCCCTCAATAATCAAATCTTCTCCGCCGGCATTTCTGGTAACGATCAACGGCAACCCGCAGGCCATCGCCTCCTGCTGGACGAGCGCGCGGCCTTCCACAATCGAGGGCAGGACAAGCACATCGCATGTTCGCATTAGACCCAGTACCGCCGGATGCGGTCGAGGCGGCTCGTAGACGAAATCGGCGAATTCGTTTCTATAAAAAGACATTGGCAGAACGGGCGAGCCCATCACGACGAGCTCCACCTGGCTGGACCGCACCAGTTTCATGGCGGCAAAAAGATCGGCCAGCCCTTTTCGCTGGGTGAGAGCGCCAGCGAAAAGGAGGCGCAATGGCTTCTCGGTGGAATGGGAATCATTGGACTTATCGGTTGCCGGTGGTGAACCGAATGGAGCGACGATGCATTTC
>JBAPMH010000538.1:0-1555 GCA_049278515.1 Chthoniobacterales bacterium | reverse complement strand
ACGTTGCACCGCGGCGGGCTGTTGCTGGCGGTGCTGGTGCTGCCGCTATCGATCCCGGTGCTGATTTTCGGCGTTGCCGCATCGCAGGCCGCCATAACAGGGCCGCTGTCGTTTGGAACACCGTTTTCGATCCTGTGCGCGCTCTCGCTGGTCAGCCTGGTGGTCGGACCGTTCGCGGCCGCGGCAAGCCTGCGCCATGGGCTGGACTGACATGATCTGGACTGAAAATGATTTGACGCTGATCAACTCTCGCGGAGGCAATGTGAAACAAACCGCGCCGCATTGCCTGCCCCGCCACTGACGACTATCAGGATGCCATGACGCTGATCGACCTCGCCAATCCCACCAAATTCCTGTCGCTGACGGCGCGCGTGTTGCCGTGGCTGGCGGGCGCAACCGCGATCCTGCTGTTGATCGGCTTCTATCAGGCGGCGATGGCGCCCGACGACTATCAGCACGGCGCCGTCGTGAAGATCATGTTCATCCACGTGCCGAATGCGTGGCTGTCGATGTTCGTGTGGAGCGTGATGAGCGTTGCAGCGCTTGGCACGCTGGTATGGCGGCATCCGCTTGCCGATGTCGCGGCGAAAGCAGCAGCCCCGATCGGCGCTGCCTTTACCTTTTTGGCGCTGGTGACGGGCTCGCTGTGGGGGCGGCCGATGTGGGGCACCTATTGGCAATGGGATGCGCGGCTCACCTCGGTGCTGGTCCTGTTCCTGATGTATCTCGGCCTGATGGCGCTGTGGCGCGCGGTGGACGATCCGTCGCGGGCGGCGCGGGCCGCCGCCGTCCTGACACTGGTCGGCGCGCTCAACCTGCCGATCATCAAATTCTCGGTCGACTGGTGGAACACGCTGCATCAGCCGGCGTCTGTGCTGCGGATGGGCGGACCGACGCTCGACAAGGCGTTCCTGATTCCATTGCTGGTGATGGCGGTCGGCTTTTCACTGCTGTTCGTCACCCTGCATCTGGCGGCGATGCGCAACGAGATCCTGCGCCGGCGCGTGCGCAGCTTGCAGATGATGCAAGCCAGCCAGCAGGCGGCATGACGTGACGTCGCTCGGTCCCTACGCCTCTTTTATCGTGACGTCCTACACGCTGGTCGCAGCGGTCGTGGTGCTTCTCATCATCTGGATCGCCTTCGATTATCGCCTCCAGAAGGAGCGCCTGCGCGAACTCGAGGCCAGCGGCGTGACCCGGCGCTCCGGCCGCCAGGCGACGGACATCTGATGAGCCCTCCCGCCACATCGAACGAGCAGCCGCGCCGCCGGCGCTGGCTGGTGGCGCTGCCGCTGATCGGCTTCATGGCCATTGCCGCGCTGTTCCTGCTGCGGCTGTATGGCGGCGATCCCTAAAAGATCCCCTCCGCCCTGATCGGGCGCCCGGCGCCGCAAACCGCGCTGCCGGCGCTGGAAGGCCTCGTCCATAACGGGGCGCCGGTGCCCGGGCTCGACCCTGCCGTGTTCAAAGGCAAGGTCTCCGTGGTGAATGTCTGGGCGTCGTGGTGCGTGCCATGCCACGACGAGGCGCCGCTGCTGACCGCGCTGGCCAAGGA
>JBAPMH010000537.1:0-5170 GCA_049278515.1 Chthoniobacterales bacterium | reverse complement strand
GCATCCCACGGGTGTCGTTGGTGATGCGGGACATCAGGAAGCCGGAGTGCATCCGGTTATAAAAATCCATCGAATGGTAGAGCATTTTACTGAAGAGCTCGTCGCGAATATCGGTCAGAGCGCGATTGCTCACCCATGCCATGTAATAGGCGTTGCAGTAGGAAAAGGCGCTCCGGACGATCATGATCCCTGGAAGGGCCAGACACATCCAGACGACGGAGCTATCCAGCTTCGGGCCCGCGTTCAGGAGGGCGGGGTCCGCGGCAAGTTGTTGGGGATTGACCTGACCGCCGCCCTGGAAAATAACGCCGGTCACTTTCGCGAGAACGAGGGGCATGAGTGAGGCGATCATGCCGAAGAGTCCGCCACTGGCGATGCCCACGATGAAACGCCAGCGATACGGCTTTACATAGCTATAAAGCCGGCGGTAAGGCCGCCAGCCGATGCGGATCAGCTGTAACAATGAGGGCTTGGCAGGTGCGGCTTGCGATTCACTCATGGCACGGGCGCCGCCGGAGCCGACAGCAGGGTTTCCATAGCATCGATCACCGCTTTCGTCGAGATTTGGTTCATCGCCATGGCTCGTTGTTTGGGCTTGAATTCGGCCACCGGGCCGTCGTTTCCCCCCAGGAGGACCAATGCCGAATCGGAACGCGGATGCCAGTGGAAGGGGTTGGTGGGGCCGAACAATACCACCTGCGGGGTATCCCAGGCGGCGGCGAAATGCATCGGGGCGGAATCGACCGTGACGAGCAAGCGGGCCCGGCGGACGACCGCGGCCAGGGTGAGGAGGTTTGTCTTTCCCGAAAGATCGATCGGGTTCGATTTGGTCGCCGCCTTGATCGCCGCAATTTGCCCCTGTTCGATGGCGGAGCGGCCGCCGGTGAGCACGCAACTCATCCCGGTTTCGTGCGCACAATGATCGATCGCTTCCGCCCAGCGGGTCGCCTCCCAGAATTTCTCCGGGCGAGCCGAACCGGGGTGAAAACAGACGAAATCGTCGCTGACGTTGGCCGAGCGCAATAACTGCGTCGCCTTCGCCTCCGTCTGCTCGGGCAAATGCAAGCGGATC
Source organism: Chthoniobacterales bacterium (assembly GCA_049278515.1). GTDB lineage: Bacteria > Verrucomicrobiota > Verrucomicrobiia > Chthoniobacterales > UBA10450 > AV80. The sequence goes on along the minus strand of JBAPMH010000537.1, from coordinate 4,098 downwards.
GCGCGCGATGCGTTCTCGATCCCGACGGCTTTCAGGAGCCCGAGATGGTAATCGACGGTATGCAGGTTGCCGACGGGCGCTTCCACGAACTCGTTGTAGCTGCGGGCGCGCAATTTCGTCCGCAGATTCGGGTGATCCGACGTGATCCGTTTCCGCGCGCCGGAAAGGAAGGTCAGGAATGACGAGCGATCGTTCCGGGTAAAATCCAGGCAGTAATCAAACTTCCCGAGCGATAGCGCAAGCCAATCGAAGGCGTCGTCGGTTTTTCCTCGAACGGTGAAAACTTTGTCGATTCCGGCGATGGCCGGCAGAAGCTCCGACACCGCCGGCGACACCACGAGGGACAGATGAGCCTCCGGAAATTTCTCGCGGAGGGCCGCGATGGCCGGGGTGGTGAGGATCAGATCGCCGATCCGCTTGAGCTGGATGAGGAGGATGTTCATTCAAACTCGTGCTCGTGCTCGTAATCGTGCTCGTAATCGGGCATTTGTTTCGGCGAATCGATCACGAGCAGGAGCACGAGCACGAAGGTAAGCTAGCGCTTCATCCGCATCGCCTTTTCATAGGCAGTTAGAAGCCGGGCCCGGAAATGGTCCCAGGTGAAATTGTCCACGACGCGCCGCCGCGCGGCTTCGCTCATCCGCGCCACCTTCTCCGGGTGCCGGTACAGTTCCAGGATCGCGGCCGCGAGCTCACCCACGTTGCCGGGCTGGATAATGATTCCTTCCACTCCATCGTTCACGACATCGCCCGCCTCCCGGGTAGTGATCTGGGGAAGGCCGCAGGCGGCCGCTTCATAAACGACCTTGGCGCTGCCTTCGCATTGGGATGGAAAAATATGCACCGTCCCCTGGCTCAAATACGTTTCCGGGTCACGGGCAAAACCCACCACCCTGATATTATCGCGCCAGAATTTTTCCAAATGCGGCTTGGCTTCATTATGGACCGAGCCAACCAACCACAATTCCGCGTCCTTGAGGTCGAGGCGGTGCCAGGCTTCGAGAAGATGATGAATCCCCTTGCGCTCGATGAGCGCGCCGGAAAAAACCGCCCGAAAAATGGGAGGGCGGATCCCGGGTCTGAAGCGCTCAACGTCCACTCCCCGCGGGAGATAAAATAATTTCTCTTCTGGAAAACCCTGGACCCGAAAGGTGTCGGCCGCTTTCTCGGAAAGAACGAAAAGCAGGGTGGCCAGATCGTATTCTTCCAGGAAACGCTCCCGCGTTTGGAGCAGGTTCTCTTTCCAACCCCGGTCCGCCGCCGGCGCACTGCTGGGAGCGCGATCGGCCACGACTTTCCCGCGGTCGCGGTGCCAGGTGGGGATTTCCACGATCGAAGGGATACCGAGCTTGTGGGCCACCCGCAGCGATTGCAGGCAATCGCCCGACCAGCTGTGGAAAAGGTCGTAACGCCCAGTCGCGAGATGCCGCGACGCGATCCAGTCGAGGTATTTTTTTTTCGCCCCGTAATAGTAAGGGCGGTCGAGAAAGGAAATGAGACGGACCGGATGCCAGCGCAGGGAGTGGATGTAGCGGGCTGGGATTTCGCTCTGCCGGTTATCGTAGGCGACGGCGCGTCCCAGAAATCCCCCGCGATACGACGCTCGCAAAGTCTCGAAGGCATCCGTGTCCAAACCAGAGCCGCCGATCCGGGCAAAGATGGAGTAAAGCAAATGCCTCGGGAGCGCGCCCGACTCGCCGGTCGCAGGGCGCAAAATCGGAGGGGCGTTTAAAGTTTCACCCACCATCGGCTAACAAGTATTGTGGCGATTGCACCCAAGTAAAGAGTCATTCCGAGCGGAGTCGAGGAATCCCGTGATGAAACCTTCGACGCTCGACGGGATGTCTCGACACAGCTCGACATGACAAGAAAATTTACCATAGGATTTGTCCGGCGCGGATTTTCTTCCGGCGGTGGCGCCGAAGCTTATCTGAAGCGGCTCGCCCGGGGCGTGGCCGCCGCGGGCCATCGTATCTCACTCTACACCGCTGGGGAATGGCCCGCGAACGAATGGAATTTCGGGCCCGTGGTCCGGCTCGGCGCGACCTCGGCCATCGCCTTTGCCGACGAAGTGGAAGAGATTTTTGCGCGCCGGGAAAACAATATCCTGATGAGTCTCGAGCGCATCAGGCGTTGCGATGTCTACCGCGCCGGCGACGGCGTGCATCGTTCCTGGTTGGAAAGGCGCGCCAAAACTGCGGGGCCGCTCCAAAAGCTCAGCCGCCTCCTGAACCGCAAGCATTCCTCCACTCTTGCGCTCGAGGAATCTCTCTTTGGAAAAGGGGGCGCGAAACGGGTGATCGCAAATTCGCAGATGGTGAAAGAGGAGATTATTCGGTTCTATGATTTTCCAGCCGAGAAGATCGATGTCGTTTACAACGGTGTTCCCCTTCAGTCGCTTCGCTGCGACGAGCAGGATCGGGCGAAAAGCCGGGATCGTTTCGGGTTGGAAAAGGAGGAGATCGTCGTCCTCTTTGCGGGCTCGGGCTGGGAGCGAAAAGGACTTCGTTTCGCGGTTGAGGCTGTGGAGCGCCAACCCGGGCCGTTGCGGCTTCTGGTGGCGGGCCGCGGGGAGAACCGGAAATTTCTTTCGGATCGTGTGCAGTTTCTTGGGGTAGTGCCGGAGATGACCTCGCTGTATGCCGCGGCGGACATCTTCTTGCTCCCCACGCTCTATGATCCGTTTTCGAATCCCTGCCTCGAGGCGCTGGCCGCCGGACTTCCCGTCATCACGACTCGCGCAAACGGTTTTTCCGAAATCATCGAAAGCGGCCGGCACGGAACCGTGATCGAAAGCGCGGACGACGTCGAAGCGATCAGCAATGCGCTTCAGTTTTGGTCTGGTCCCGCCCGTCGGGCCCAGGCCCGGATCGACAATCTCACGCTGGCTGCCCAGTTCGATATTTCGCGAAACGTCGAGGAGACGTTGCAGGTTCTGGCCCATTTCGCCGCCTAAATGTGGGAGGGGCCTTTGTGCCCCGACTGTGCGGTCTCAAAGAAAGAATCGGGGCGCAAAGGCCCCTCCCACGTTGGAAATCAGACCGCGGCCAGGGCGGCGTCCACGTGAGGGAAAATGATGAAAACCTGGTCAAGGCGGGCCATCTCGAAAATCGGCCGGACCTTTTCCTGCAAACCAGCCAGGACAAATTTCCCTCCGTACGCTTCGACGTTTTGCATTCCTTCAATCAGAACGGCGAGTCCCGAACTGTCGATGTAACTCACCGCCGACAGGTCAACCACGAGTCGCTCCGGTTTTTGCTCAATCATCGCGCCCAGCGCCGCGGCTACGCGCGGGGAAACGTGAAGGTCGATTTCGCCTTCGAGGGGCAGAACGTTGGGAGCATCGGGCAGGGTCATAGCGGCGGTAAGAGTCTGGAAAGATGTCATTCTCCCGGCGCGCGTCAATCGGTCACCAGGCGAGGATTTCCATCACTTCGTCCACATTCGACAGATCATCAAAAAGAAAGTCGGGGTGGTAGGGCGCTAATCGCTCCTTCGGCCACGATCCCGTCGCCACCGCGACGGTGCGCGCTCCAATCGCTTTTCCGCAGGCAATATCATGGCCGGTGTCACCAATGACATCCACCTGCGAGGCCGGAAAATCGATCCCGGTTCCCTTGAGGGCGCGGGACAGCGCGAAAGCGCCGAGCTGGTTGCGATCCTGATGGTCATCCGCGAAAGCGCCAAACCCGAAAAAATGCCAGATCCGATAATGCTCGAGCTTCAGCCTGGCCCCGCGTTCCAGGTTGCCGGTAAGAAGTCCGAGGGTGGTGTCGGGTTGGGAAGTGGATCGCTGGAGCAATTCCGAAACACCCGGAAGGACCCGGCCGGGGCGAGCCGGCAATTCCTCCGCCAGCAGCTCAACGTAGAGATTAAGAAATGAGTGGACGCTCTCGTCGGTGACCGGTTCGCCATACTTTTCGAGAACTTGCCGGGCGATACTGGTGTCAGTCCGGCCGGCGATTTCCACGCCCTCCAAATCGCCGGTTCCACCGAAACGCTTCGCTGTCGCGCGCGCGATCGCGTAATGCCCGGCTGCACCCGTGCTGATGAGCGTGCCGTCAATGTCCCAGAGAAGAAGCCGTTTGGTCATAAGAG
>JBAPMH010000536.1:0-2106 GCA_049278515.1 Chthoniobacterales bacterium | reverse complement strand
GGTTAGGTCGGCGTGATGTTGATGTCGGAGACCGACGAACTCAGTTTTTGTGATACCCGAGCGACGGCTTTCTGCACAAATTCCGACACGCCGTTGGAGAGGTTGCGAATAATGCTGCTGGTGACGTCGCTGGTCAGGCCGAGGCAAAAGCTGAGGAAGAAAATGAAGTAAGTCTTGTTCCCTTCCTCAAGGAGGTAGGTCTCAATCCATTTGCCTTCGCCATACCACTCTACGAATTCGAGGATCACCATCATGAGAATAACAACGAGGAATGGCGCGCGCAGAAAGGTGGACACATACCAGAGGGCGTACCATTCATCGAAATCCCGGCGCGCGATATAACGGGTTGCGATAAACAGGAGATAGCAAAGGATGCCGAAGCCGCTCCAAAATGCGACTTCTCCATATTTCCACGGCCCCCATTCCGGCCACGGTTCGAACGCCACCAGGCTCCAACCGTGCGCGCCATGGCTGCGCAAGTAAGTAAAGACTAATAAAAATAACGCGCCGGTCAGCCATAACACCGTCACCCAACCGGCGCGAAAGCTGTTTTTGCCAATCAAGTCCCGCTGAATCACGTCGACCTCGCGATCGAGCGTTAACCACTTTCTCTCGATCTTCGTCAACTGCGCCGGGGTAGGCGAATCGGGCAGAGCGGCAACCTCATCGTGCAGGTCGACCCAGTTTTTCCAGGCCTGCTCTGTCTTCCCGCGAAGATACTCCCCCAGATCATTCCCATCCGGCGTCGCCGCCGAGGGCGCTTTGTTCAGGCGGAGAAGCGGATCCAGCGAGTAACGCCGGATACGACTGGCGGTCTCGGCCAGGTTCGTGAGCAGTTCGTTGTGTTTGCGTTCGACGTCTTTGCTGGCCATATCGCGGTCTCCTATTACTTTTTCGATGTCTCGATATCGATCTTTGCGCCGTCGCTTCGCAACGTGATGAAGCCGTCATTCGGCGTAATCCACATCGCTTGCGGGCGGCTTTGCTGGCGCCATTGCTTTTTCTTTTTGTCGTAAGCCCAGATCTTCCCGGGTTTCGGCGTCGGCTGCGTCTCCGGTGGCGGATTTTCCTCAAACCAGTCGCCGTATTCGCGGATGGTGGAGAGCCGCGGATGTTTGTACCCCACATTGGTGCCAGTCTCCTTTTTGCCACAGGAAACGACGACCGCTTCCGGGCTGACCGCGCGGATGAATGCATCCGTCGAGGAAGTGTCCGAACCGTGGTGGCCGACTTTAAGAACGGTGACACGCAAATCGTTCCTCTCCGCTTCGCTAAAGTCGTTGAGCATGACTTCTTCGGCCTTGTCTTCCATGTCGCCGACGAAAAGAAACGATGTCTCTTTGTAGGTGAGCCGCGCGCCGACGGAACGGTTATTTGGGTCGGAGAGATCCGAATTGCTCGCCCAAGGTTCGATCAATTCCAGGTCGCACAACGGGCAGAAATCCACGCGCCCAAAGGCGTTTTGCTTTCCGTTGACGTAGTTAAGTTTGCCCTCCTGGGTCAGGCGAACACGCAAGGTCTGCAATTTGCCGTAAAGGCTTGAGTCGAACTTCTGGCCGTTATCGACGTAATTTTCGACGACAAAATTCTCGAGCACCCACTTCATGCTGCCGAGGTGGTCGGCATGCGGATGTGACGCAATCACGGTGGTAATCTTGCTGTGTTCGCCGGGTAGCGCGGCTCGTAATGCTTGCTTGAACGCCTCGGCACTGCCCGGATAGCGGGTATCACCCGAATCGATCAAGAGATGATGTTGCCCATCGGGGCAGGTCGTCAGGCTCGCATCCGCCTGGCCGACATCGAAGAAGGTAATCGTCAATGGCTGCGATTGGCCGATGGCCGAATCGGCCGCGAAGAAAGCCAGTGCTAAAAGAGGCAACATCGCGAAGCGCGTCATGGAGAGGGGAAGACTCATGATGTCTGGGGCACGGCAACCGCCATTCGGCGCTCAATCGGGCCAAAGGTCAATACGGAATTTGGGCGCGGGAGTTATCGCGTTTTCTGTCACGCCATTACTTTTGGCAGCGGGGGCACCACGCCGTGGTCCGGCCGCCGATCATGGCTTTCCGCAGCGGCGTTCGATGGCGCGGACAGACGCCGTCGCGC
>JBAPMH010000535.1:0-1545 GCA_049278515.1 Chthoniobacterales bacterium | reverse complement strand
TTCGATTCCCGTTGCCCGCTTACTGTCATCCGCTCAGCTTTAGTTTTGTGCGCGGCTTCCTTACGGTTGCGGAGCCATGCTACGTTTTTGCGTACTACTTGGCTTCCTTGCACAAGTGTGCGTGACCTTCCGAGTTTTGGATCGAACACGCTAACGTTGGCAGGAAGTGCTGCCAGAAATCCACAAAAATTTGCTACTCCATTGTATCTGAATGCTGCCTCACGCACGGCTTTCGCCGTGAGCGGGCGTCGGGCCCCTGCAGCTCGTGAATCGTGATCCTGAGCAGCAGAAGTAGATGGAGATGATTCAGGGTAGGGAAAAGGAGCAGGCGACGGCAAGGGCGCCGAATCCAAAACAGGCGGCGGTGCCGGAACTTGACCAGGTGTTTCATATGGATAGGGACCCGGTGTTTTGATGGTTGGGATTCCCGAGTGAACTCCTTCAGCAGGGAAGGCGACCAAGATCGCGAATCCACCGATTCGAATAATTCCGCCCAGTGCAGTAGCAAAGCGTCTTTTCATGTCCGCATTAAGGCGACTTTGCAGCGCTCGCGTAGGCTCTTACCACAATGCTCCCAGCGGACATATGGCCTTGTCACTTCCTGATTTAAGGGATCACTAACGGGTTAGGAAGCGCCGTGCCAAAGCGAGCACGCCGAGAGCCAGACCAAGTAACATCACCGTAACGCCACCGTCTGGAACTCCTATACTGCGTTGCCCAAAAAGCGTCCATCCTGTCAGGGAGTGCCCGGCAGCTAGAAAAGGAATCGTTATTCTTCCAGTCAGATTGCCGACGTACCAGACTTCGGAACCGTAGCCAGCGTAGGTCGCGAACAGATATGTATATAAGCCGCCGGTGCGCAGGTCTAAAGTTCGACCACCGCCGTTAACAGCCGATCCGGCGGAGGGCAAGGATTTAAAACCATGGTTTGAACGAAAGTAGACCTCGCCATTAGCGACGTCGATCGCGCCAAAAGCCATACCGATCAAGTGATTCACGTAGTTCGCTTTGCTTTGATTGTCTGTTTTTCTTTGTATGCCGGGCCACAGGAAGCCCAGCTGGCGAGAGTCGCCAATACCGAGGGCAGAGGCCTTCGAGTCGTGACTTGGCACGAGCATCGCTCCGCAAAGGACTATGCAGAGCAGAAAAAATTTATGTCTCGAAACCGCGTTTGATTGCATGGCCTGGCGTAAAAACGTGTAATCGTACAGAATGCTGCAAGTGTCGTGCCAAAAAATCGCTTTACTTAACTCCGATCATAACCGTATCATTTAGAGTCTGTTATGCTCGGACTAATTTGGATAGATCATAGGCAATTGAAGACGCTGTTGTAAAGTGATTCGACGCCTCAGTGCCAGCTCAACAAAACGCAGCGTAACACTATCCAAATGAACAGCTTGCGCTAACATCTTAAAGGCGTCAGAATTTCCGACGTTTCGATCTTTCGATCCTATTGTCCGTCATTCATTTAGCGTAATTAGCTCGCGGTTCCGCCAGGCGAAGCCAAGAGCTGAGTAAAGCGTCAGCGCTACGGTAATCCACACT
>JBAPMH010000534.1:0-1661 GCA_049278515.1 Chthoniobacterales bacterium | reverse complement strand
CCCTGACCCCGCGCGACCGCGGCGGCGAACAGCGAAAACGCCAGGGTAAGGATGCTACGGCTTCGTGTTCTCAATCGGGCCGTAGACCAGCAGCTTCATTGTATTCGGCACCATCTTCGGCCGCATCGGCGACGCGCCGGGCGAAGGCGAAGGCGCGGGCTCGAATTGCGCGCTCGGCAAATAAATCCGGTGCGTCTTCGGATCGATCGCCATTGTCCGCGCGCTCCGTTCGGTCTTCAGGGTCTGCACCACGGTCAGTTTGTCCGGCCCTTCTTCTTTCGCGATGGTCGCCGTTCCGTCGCCGCACGACGCAAAAGCGAGCTGGGTCGCGTCATCGAACGCGCATCCATCCACTCCGGCGCCGATCGGAACGCTGGCCACGACCTTTCCCGTCGTCGTGTCGATCATCTCCATCATCTTGTTGTGGCAGGTGGCGAACAACCGATGATGCGCGGCGTCGAGCGCTATCCCGGTCGGCTCCGTCCCCGGCGCCAGCGGCCATCGCGCCACCACTTCGTGCTTCGTCGCGTCGATCACCGCGACCTCATTCTTGTCCTCGAGGTTGCAATAAACCCGGCCGGCTGCGTCGTCGCTTACTCCAAACTCCGGGCTGCCCTCAAGCGGTATTGTCGCAATCGGTTTCGCGTTTTTGGCGTCGATCACCGTCGCCGAATTGCCGCTGTGATTGAAAACGTAGAGCTCCCCGCGCTTCCCATCGTAAGCGAACGCGTCCGGATTCGCCCCGGTGTCGATCTTCGAAATCGTCTTCAGCGTCGCAAGATCTACGACGCTGGATTTGTTCTCCTTCCCGTTCGTCGAAAACCCGTGCCCCGTTTCCGGTACCGCCATGAATCCGTGGACTCCCGGCGTGTCCGTTATTTCGCCGGCCACCGCGTTTTTCTCCAGATCGACCACTATTACCTTCGTCGAGTGCGACACATAAAGCCGGTGCGCCGCCGGATCGATCGTCAAAATATCCCAGCCGCCTTCGCCGCCGATGGGGATTTCAGTGAGGAATTTGTAAGCTTCACCAGCCGCCGCGTTCTGCAGCGCGATCGCACTGCCTAGCGCCAAAACCGCCAATCGTAGTCGCATGAGCTACTGCTACGGCGACTGGACCAGGTTTGCACCGCCTTTCCGGCCACAACCCACCTTTCCTTCCTAGTTTTCGGCTCTTCCTTTGCGCTGCCCCGCTCCTCTAAACCATCGCTGTGCCCGAAGACGTGCCGCCGCATTTCCAGCAGGTGAACCATTTCCAATCCGCGCCGACGTAGGATTGCATCCCGCATTTCGTGCAAACCGCCACCATTTGACGGGTCCGGCCCGCCACTTCCGCCCCCTGTTCGGATTCGCGCGTGCTCGTTCCGCCCTTGCCTTCGGGCTTTCCCGATTCCTCCCACGTCTCCCATTTCTTTTCGTCTGCCATATCGGTTCCTTTCTGATCCCTTCTCGGGAACATTGTGACAACTTCAGTGCGACGAGCGAGCGGAATCTTTTTGCCGCGCCGTTGTAGACGTTCGCCTGTGGCGAACGCGGCGGAAGGCTTGCTCGCTGTTGCCGGGCTCCCAATCGCGTCGGCCATAGGCCGACGTCTACACCACCATTTCGCTGCTTCCGCGTCGCTTTCCGGTTTCCGGTTTCCGCTTTCCGCTCTTCCAAAC
>JBAPMH010000533.1:0-7455 GCA_049278515.1 Chthoniobacterales bacterium | reverse complement strand
GGCTGGGACTTCGTATTCGGGACCAACCAATCTGGGTGTTTCTGCTTATCACGGCCGCAACGCTGACCGTGCTCAGCGCATGGGGAATCGCTTTAGAAAAAGCGACTAACGCGCTTCTCGACAAACTTATCCCGACGAAAAAGGCGTGACGTTTCGAGAGCGAGGCTGATCCGCGGAAGTGATCAGTGATCGGTGAACAGTGATCAGTCGTAGAAGCGGGGCGGAGCCGCGCGCTAAAGGCTGTTCTTCTTTTCGAGCTCGGTCAGGAAGGCCGTGTATTTTTGGGTGGCGGCGTGATTGGGACCGAGGGCTTTGCGGGCGGTGTCGGCGGCGCGCCGGGCCAATTGTTTTGCTTCCTGAATCTTGCCCTCGCGCGCCAGGTTCCCGGCCAGATCAAAGCAGGCTTCAAGCGTAAGGAGATGTTCGCGCCCAAGAACTTTTTCTGCCAGCTCGAGGACTTTGCGGTACTCGGGTTCGGCTTCGGCGAACCTGCTTTGGTTAAAGAGAGCGTTCGCCAGGCCGCGCCGGCTTCGGACCGTGATTACGTCCTCCGGCCCCAGGGCCTTCCCGGCCGCTTTAAGCAGATCGCGAAACATGGCTTCGGCTTCGGCGTATTTCTTATCGCCCATCAAGGCGTTGCCGAGGCTGTTGCGATTGATGAGGGTGTTTGGATGGACGGGGCCGAGGACCTTTTCTTCGAGCGCGATGACTTCGCGATATTCAGCGGCAGCGTCGGTGTGTTTGCTCTGGGCTTGCAAGGCATTGGCCAGACCTGATCGCGCGGACAAGGTATCGGGATGTTCCGGCCCGAGAACTTTCTGCTCGAGACTGATGAGCGCCCGATAGTCGGTTTCCGCTTCGGCGAATTTCCCCTGGCTCATCAGGACCTTGTTGAGACGAAGGCGGCTGATGAGTGTATCCGGATGCTCGGGGCCCAGGATCTTTTCTTCGAGCCGGAGAACATCGCGCAGGTTTAGCTCGGCTTCGGCAAACTTCCCCTGATGATCGAGCGCGTAGGCAAAGCTGCTACGGCTCCTCAGGGTGTCAGGATGCTCGGGACCCAGCACCTTGTTCTCGAGGTCGATGACCTGCTGATATTCGCTCGCCGCTTCCGCGTGCTTGCCCTGCCGGTCAAGGGTCAGGGCGATATTGTTCCGTGTCCTCAGGGTGTCGGGGTGCTCGGGTCCGAGGACCTTTTCTCTGATGGCGAGGATGCGGCGATGCTCCGCTTCGGCTTCGGCCGGCTTCCCGCCATTATCGAGGGCAATGGCGAGACCGTTTCGCGCCTGCAAGGTATCGGCGTGCATGGCGCCGAAGATCCTTTCTTCGAGAGCGACAATGCCGCGGAACCCTGCGATAGCCTCCTCATACTTGCCCTGGCGATACTGCGCATAGGCCACTCGGACCCGGGTCCGAAGCGTATCCTCCTTGTCCGCGCCCACGGCTCGCTCGTACGCTTCGGCCGCGGCGCGCAGGACGCCTTCGGCCTCACGATAGGAGCCCTGCTCCATGAGCAGATCGCCGATGGCATGCTGGACATCCGCCCACTGGGTCGCGTTGCCCTGGCGGTCGGTTAGCTTTTCCGCGGCCCGGAAATATTCCAGACCAGTCTTGAACTGGATTCGTTTTTGGGCAGCGAACCCCGCCAATTCGTAGGCCTGAACAATGTCGGCTGATTTGCCTGATGCCTTTTGCAATTCCTCGACCGCCTGCAAGGCAAGGCGTTCCGCTTCCAGGTAATCCTTCGCGACATAGGCGGCGTTGGCCTTCTCGTAGGCCGAGGCATCGGGCGCGCGTTGGAGACTGATGGCGACGTCGGGCAACTTTTGTTGAAGGACCTTGGCGTCCACCCCGACTTCCTTGCTCAAGGCGTCGTAAACCTTTTGCTGGACCGCGGCCGGGTTATCTTCCGTTTGCGCTTGCCGCACCTCGGCTTCCACGCGCGGGAACTTCATGATGCCTTCGCGCAACTTGGTCATTTCCTGGCTCACGTTCACGATCGCGTTCTGGGTTTCGATCACGCGTTTGGTGGTTTCGCGCTGGTTGAAGAGAAGCCAGAGGCCGAGACCGACGCTGAGGACAAGGAGAACGGCGACGCCGGTCGCCCATTGCTTCACGCCGCGCCGTAACCGGACGAGGTCGCCGCGCAACTTCAGGACGCTGGCTTCCAATCCCTCCCGGGTGGTCAGCGGATGGAAGAGATGCGCGTCCGATTGCAACCGCTTCCGGTAAGCCGCCTGGAGCGCTCGCAGTTCCTCCGGCTCTCCTTCGCAGGCGTCGACCGGGAAAGTTTCGTCAATGAAGAGATACCAGACTTTTTTGCCCCGTTTCCGCGCATAAAGCGCTTCGTATTGCGTGTAACTGACGCGGCCGAACTCCGGATCGGGCTCGGGCGGTTCGGCGCCGTAGCAATTGCCGACGATCTGGAGAACGCCTTTGCACTGATCGATCTGCTGGCGCAACATCCCGCGCAGGTCGCCTGTTTCGGTGCCGAAAATGTCCTGCCAGATTGGCTGGTACCCGAGGAAGCTGAGGGTATTAGCGGCGAGCTGGCGGCCGCTCCGCAGCTCACGGCTGACGGAGGAAATAAAAATCAGAGGAAGCGTTGCCACAGGCCGTACTAGCATTGCGCTTCGCGCTGGCAAGAGACGATCTGCGGACGATCGGATCGCGCCGAGCCGATAATCCGGCTTGTCACGGAATTAACGGCAAGGTATAACGTCGCCGCGTATGAAAACGTCCATTATCAAGGTTTCCTGTCTCCTCACCGTCGGCGCGTTCCTGAGCGGCGCGTCGGTCGCCCGGGCCCAAATCCCCTTTATTCCGAGTCTCCCCTACGGGGGTGGCACCACGGAACGGGTCGTTGCGGCCGCGATTGTGGCGACCGTCATCTATGCGATTGCCCGGCATGAGGCCACCGAACACCAGCGCCAGCTGGCCGAGCAACGGGCCCGCCAGTCGTACTCGCGGATGCCGGCCCAGCGCAAGGCCAACATGAAAGCGCACCACGTGCGGTATATCGCGGTCGATACCGAACGCGGCCAAAAGAGCTCACCGAAAGCAAAAAAGACGGTGATGATCTACGACACCCAAACCCAACGGGTCGCGAGCAACGTTGCCTACGACGTGGAGAAGACCCCCTCGGTGGGCGGCACGGCGAAGATCGACAACTATTCGGCGGAATACGTCGGCTCAGGAATGTAAGAGCGGTCACCCCGCCGGCCCCCTTCGCTGCATCGCTTAGGTGGCCTTCGCTTTGATTACAAAATCGGTCGAATCATAAAACTTACGACAAAGAGTACGGCGCTCGCAAAAAGTAGAATGAGCGAGGTGCGCCCGAACTCGACGACGTGATCTATTGAATATCCGTTCGGCGTCGCTGTGGGGTGCGGGTGGGATTTCATTGAGAACGAGGACGCGAGTCTGCCAGACGTTCGCTCCATCGCATCGTTAAGCGGTTCGCGTGGCTGCCGGCTAGACTGTGACATAACGCGGATCATCGGGCGGGATATCGAGACGCGATCGATCGTCGAAGGTGTGAAACTGATATTTGCAGTAGTCGCACTCAGAGAAGTGGAACGGACGACTGTCGCCGGGATGTAAGGTCTCATCGCCAGGAGAGCGGGCGCCGCGTAATCCCCGCCGCCCGCAATGATAACAGCGACCTCGGAGCACGGTATTGAAAAGTATCGTCCCAGGGATGCCTATCAACATGGCTAATATCCAGCTAAGTGCGGATGCAAGGAGCAGATAGGGCGTGAGGAGAATCAGCAACCATTTGGGAAGGCGTTGCTCTGGAGTGGCGCTCACCGTCTAACGAGAATGAGCTCGGCTACCGCTGGCGAGAGCGAGCGTGGATTGAAACGGACGTGTTTTCATAATCTTGGCCGAGGCATCAGAGCGGCCAGCGGTTAGCTGCAGCGAATGCTGCGATGGTGCTGGCGGATTCATCGACAATTTCCAGGCTGGGGAAATGTAATGGGAGTTTTCACCGGACTGCGCGTATGCGGCTTAAAACGCCAGTTCCGAAACCCTGCCAAGGCCGCCGCGTCACAGCGAGGATATCCCGTGCTCTCCAACATACGAGCGGATGTAACCCTTCCTGTAAAGTAGTCGACCTCCATCAAGATGATGCCGCTGCCGTGGCCGGACTTGGGGAACGGACCTCTGGAGGATTTCACGAGTGTTTGCCCATGAGCGGACCAGCCGAGCATTATCGCGAGAATGACTGATGCGAGTCTCAAAAATGCGTTCACAAGAAAGACGTTTGAACCATTTAACGAGGCAGAGCTCAGGCGCCGCTGGCGGGAGTGAGCACGGCTTGCAACAGAGGTGTCTTCATATTCTTAAGCGGGGCACCGGAGCGGCCAGCGGTTGCCTGCAGCGCACGGTTAGATCTTTCGGGATCACCAAGCTGTGACCACCTTCTTGTCGACGATCCACTTGCCGTCACGCTTGGTAAGGGTGACCAGAGTCCAGGTGGCCGCCGTTCCAGTGTGCACATGGACGCTGTCGCGACGAAAAGCTTCGATCTTGGTCAGCCGTTCATGCGAGGGATTCGATGCAATCTTAATTTGCTCGATGTCCGCTGCTGAGAGCTGGGTCGCGTACGGCCCGAAAATTCGCGGTGTCTCCTCTCCGAGCGCCTGATGCAAGAATCCGAGTGTGAGGCAGGCGATGAAGACGATGCGTGCCATAGGTCTAACGAGAACAAGATGAGCGACGACTGGCGGGAGGGCGCGTGGCTGCGATTTGAGGATGGAATTTCATGGAAAGGGAGGAACCAACGCTGCCAGGCGTTCGCTCCCCTTCGGCGAGCTCAGGGCCTTGAGCCTGTCGAAACCGCATCGCCTGGTGGACCTACGGTGCCGCAACTGGAAACGCTGTCTCAAAATCATAGCCTCCGCTGAAGTCTTCTTTCTTGTCTTCGGGTCTTTTCCCGAACACGCCGTCCTCGATGAGAGTAAATACAATCTCACCGAAATCTTCGCAACGCGTGACGCCCCATGAGCGAAGCTGCTCGCGTGCGGAGGAACCGAACCGTTCAAGCGCCAACGAACGCAAAGCCTCAAGCAACTCTTTCGCGGTGACATGACCCGAAGAATGAGAGAGCGATGTAACAGCGCTATGGACCCCGTCACGAACGAAGAAAAACGCCTCTTTCCTGTAACGAGCATCACGCTCGGCCACTTCGGTGAATGGATCGCGAAACGGTAGGCCATCTCCAGCGCCATGCAGCAACGCAACAAGCTCATGCGGCGCGATCGCGCCCTTTGTCAGCGACTCGCCACATTGCGCGCAGAGAGATGCTCTCGTCGTGTTGCCTTCGCAGACTTGGGTGAGAAAGATCGTAGCGTCATTCTGCTGGCATTTGTCGCAAAGCATTAGCGAATAGGTCTAACGAGAACAAGATGAGCGACGGCGGACGGGAGAGCGCGTGGTTGCGGTTTCATCCTTCATAATTCATCCCTCATCATTGCCCCATGGCTGCCAGACGTTCGCTCCATCGCATGGTTAGATTTTGGATTTGGTCGACGTCACTTGGCGAAGAAAAGTTTCGCCGCCTTGTCCGAGGCCGCAGCCTCGCGCTCCAGCAATCTTGCAGATAGCATAAGGTAGGTCGGCGTGACCGCCGGGTCATCGTCGCCGCCACCTATACCGGGTGAATTCATCGTGCCGCCCGTGCTCTTGGGAAGATACTTCCAGAACGGAGCCCGCCAAAATGCGGGAAGTTGAGCCGCGGCTGCTTCCGCGGCCTGTTTCTGCTCGATTTGATTTTCGAGGTATTGAACAGCCCGCTGCTCCGCCGTCGACCGAGGTGGTGGAGCGAGATGACCGGTGATGGTGATGCTCAATGGATGGAGAAGCGTCTCACCGGCCGCAGCCTCCTCCTGTGCTTGCATGGGAGGGCAGAACAAGAAAACGATAGCTGGAATTACGCAACGATTGGTATGGCGCATGGCTGTTGGAATCTAACGAGAACAAGATGAGCGATCCCGCCATTGCGGGATTCGCTCCATCGCTTGGTTAGATGCGTTAGTATGGGCCAACACGCCTGTAAGTCTGATCGCTTCTTGCTCGATCTGTCGAGCGGCTTCGGCACGCTGAGACAATGGCAAGCCGCAGTAATGAACTAACTGATCACCGAGGCGAATGAGCTTGAGAATATTCTTTCCGGGATCGTCGCTGCGCTCCCCTTTGAGCGGAGCGCGGCCTGATTCGACGAGCCAAAACTCGATTCGATCATTATGCAGCGCCGGGCGTGTGTACTCAGTGGGCGGGCGAGTAGCACGCAGTGCTGCTCGCCAGCATTCGCGCACTGCATGAGCAGTGGTTTCGGGAATCTCAGCGTCGCTACGGCTGACGGATACCGCGGCGACTCGTTGCAGGTGATCGCGCTGCCCAGCAGTGTCTGCCCACAAGTAATCCAGGTTGCGGGCGCCGCGCGTGAGCGTCACGTGGCAGTGTCCTTCAGCACAGTAAACGGAGACGGCAGATTCGCCGATGTCCGGTCCTTGAAACATTCTGATCATCCTCCCGCAGTTTGCGGGAGTGATGAGAAGCTTTTTGTCGGCCAACGGGCGAAGCGTCGGCTCGTACATCGGTGAGAACGGGACCAAGTGATCAAGAGTAGGTCCAGCGCTCGCTTGTGCGCTAATCCCTACGATTGCCACGGCGATGATGTGCGCTACGCGGAGCATCTAACGAGACCAAGATGAGCGACGGCGGACGATGGCGCGCGTCGCTCGGAGTGGAAGTGTGGAAGTCATCTCAAAATGTGGGCACAGAATGGTCCGCTGTTCGCTCCATCGCGTGGTTAGACCGTTTCATTCGTTATTGCGTATGGCATGGAGGTCATTCTCGGCTGGAATAAGCTGCGCGCGACGCTTTGTCGGGTTGACCCTGTGGACGAGCTCAAACCAAACCTCGTCCGGCTCGCAACCAGGCTCCAGGGCAAGGAGCTCCAAAACTCCGATAAACTCAAAGGAAACCCGACCGCCCGCGATGCTCTCATAACTGTGTCGTGCAGACCACCCTCTCTTCTTCGCTTCCGCGAGTGCCGCCCCCGCGTGGCGGGCAAGAAACGTGACAATTCGCTCTTCGCAGAGGCTTCGCTTCCGAGAATGGCGACCAGCGTGCCGATGCTCAAAGAGTAACTTTGCTGAGTAGCGCCGGTCGTCGCCCGTCTGTTTTCTCATTTTCGGTGTCGCTCTTAGTGGGCGGCCAGAAACGGCCTAACGAGAACAAGATGAGCGACGGCGGACGAGGGCGCGCGGCGTTCGGGATGGAAGGGTGGAAGTCATCTCAAAATATCGAGCGCACAGCGTCCGGTGTTCGCTCCATCGCCTAGATGACATGAAGGGATTTGTCGGGTGCGGGTTTTGGACCTACACCCGACAATATGAATAAGTGTTGTTTACACACTGAGTTGTCCTCACACGAGGGAACCCGCGG
>JBAPMH010000532.1:0-3637 GCA_049278515.1 Chthoniobacterales bacterium | reverse complement strand
CGGCGATTTCAAATCGCCGCTCCTTGGGGCATTATCTCGAATCATCGTGAAAGAGACTTACACGCTGGAAGACCTGCGCGGCTGGAAGCGGACGAAGCCGCCCATTCGTCTCGGCGTGATCGGCCATCCGGTGACGCATTCACTTTCGCCGCAAATGCAGAACGCGGCCCTGAAGGAAGCGGGTATCCCAATGCAATACGCGCGCTTCGAGATTGCGCCGGACGAACTCAAGCCGGCGCTCGAGCTGCTCGCGGAACTGGATTTCGCCGGAATGAACCTGACGGTCCCTCACAAGGTCGCGGCGCTGGCGTTCGTGCAGGAAGTGGACGACGCGGCGCGCGAGATCGGCGCCATCAATACGATCAAGTGCGAGGCCGGGAAGTGGCGCGGCTTCAATACCGACGGGAGAGGGTTCGCCCGGGCGATTCGGGAAGAGTTCGCGGTCGATCTGCGCGATTTGCGCATTCTTCTTTTGGGTGCGGGCGGCGCAGCGCGGGCGATCGCGTGGCAATGCGCCAGGGAAAAATGCGAGCGACTGGTGGTGGCCAATCGCGATCCCGGGAAAGGCGCGGCGCTCGTCGAGCAGCTGCGACCGGTCTTTGCCGGGCCGCGAGTGCTCGGCCCGGTCGCGCGGCTGCAATCGATCGCGCTCGAGGAAGCGGCCCTGCGTTTTCAGATCGCCAATACGGATCTCGTGGTGAACGCGACCCCGCTTGGCCTTAATCGAAACGATCCCTTGCCGGTGCCGGCCCGATTGCTCGAACCGCACTTGATGATTTACGACACGGTTTATTCGAGCCGGCCGACGGCATTTGTCGGCGGTGCGATCGAGTCCGGGGCGCGCGCGGCCAATGGCCTCTCGATGTTGCTGCACCAGGGGGCGCTCGCCTTCGAGATTTGGTTCGACCGGCCGGCGCCGATCGAGGCGATGCGGAAGGCGCTGCGCTAAGCACTTCGCTCCTCCGAGCGCGGCGTGTTAGCTAGCCGACGCCGACCGCACCATTTTGACAACTGCCGTCCATCAAACGGTAAAGCTACCCATTTTGCCTTTTTATGACCTAACCGGATTGCTTCACCTCAATGACCAGAGATAAGCCTCAAATGGAAAAATTCCGGATTCTTTCCAACGGAACTTTAAACCCTTGACAACCTTCTTCGGAAAAGCGCATTCTGCATTTCTCCCATCCGCTCATCGGATGTTTAACCCCAAACCCCTAGGAGAAAATGATGAGAAGAATAATCTCAATCGCTGTAATGTTGTTGGCTTTTTGTACCTTTGCCAAAGGAGAACAATCTCTTCTCCTTAACACAGGTTATGACTATTCAGTTCCCGGCCCGTATAAAACAGTCACGACATATATTTCTAACAGGCGTGACGATTATTGGATATACATAGAGCCATTTCCTCCTATCAACCCAGCCCTAGGTCCGTCCTGGGTTCTGCAACTACCAAGCACAGACGGTAAAAATGATTGGTCGCCGGCGATGGCTGGTTCAAATTGGATCAACGCGAGAAAGACGGAGGCTGGCGGAGGGAGTTCCCCTGCCAATAATGGATACGTTCTTTTTAAGAAGGGTTTTTGCTTGTTACCAGGATTTAATCCCGCAAGCTTGACCTTCCAAATTCGAGCAGACAACCAAGCTTTTCTTTATTTAAACAGCGTGACCAATCCACTCGGGACCGTCCCGCAAAATTTTCTTAGTGACAAACCCTTTGACGGCCACACGGCTAACCAAACCTATTTCAAGGTTGGGATGAATTGGCTTTACGTCTTGGTCGAGGACTTTGGTGGAGGGATGGGATTTGACTTGGTGGGAGACATAAAGGCCAACGGAGTATTACCAAACGTGGCAAGATGGGATGAAAATGCCCAGGACGCGGTATTTGCGCCTTGTCCCTGTAGTACCCCGCCTCCAAATCTGCCCGGCGGGCCGAAAAATGCCACGGTGCGTGCGCGAGCTGAAGAGGATGATAAGAAGGCAATCAATGAGATCATCAAAATTGCCGAAGCACACCGCGCAGCTAAGGGAAAAAAATAATATTATCACAGGCGCGCTCGCGATAAGACTTGGTTTGGAAGGAAGCGCGAATTGATATGAGGCGCAAAGCGCTCTGATCGGCTTTATTGATTTTCCTGCGCCATCTCGGCGCCGCGTTTTGCCGCGGCTTCGACGGCGGCGATCAAGCCAGCAGCGGTTTTGTGTTCCTCCATCGCAGCGAGTCCGGCGGCGGTCGTGCCGCCGGGTGTGACCACCATTTTGCGGAGATCTTCAGGCGACATCTTCGTCTCGCCCGCGAGCTGGGCGGCGCCGAGAACTGTCTGGGTAGCGAGAGCCAGGGCTGCTTTGGAACTCAGCCCCATTTTTTCACCGCCGTGCGCGAGCGCCTCAATGACTGTGTAAACAAACGCCGGGCCGCTTCCAGATAACGCCGTGACGGCATCGATCTGTTGCTCGGCTACATCGACCACGGCGCCGATCGCCCCAAAAATCTCGCGCGCAATGGAAAGCTCGGCCTGGGTCGTCCGCTTGCCTTTGGCGAGCGCGGTCGCAGCGCGGCAAACCGTCGCGGGCGTGTTCGTCATCGCCCGCATGAAATGGGCGGCCGCGATCTTCTCCATGCTCTGCAGGCGCACCCCGGCCGCGAGAGAAATCACGAGCTTACCGTCGAGCAGCGGCGCCAGCTCGCTCAGGACCGGCAACACCACCGATGGTTTTACGCCGACAAAAATCACTTCGCTTTTCTCCGCCACCTCGGCGTTCTCGGCGGTTCCAGAAACCCCCGCCTCGTGTTCAAGAACCCGCCGGGCCGCTTCGCTTGGCTCGCCGACGAGAATCAATCCCGGCGCGCAATATCTGGCCCGAACCAGCCCGCGGATCACCGAGCCCGCCAGTTTTCCTCCGCCGATAAAACCGAGACGATACGCCGTGGCGGAAGTTTGAGAATCCATAGGTTGGCCGCATATTAAACAATGGTAGCCGCCGGTGTAAATTTCGGTCTCGACCTCGCAGAAGAAATTCTCGAGCTGAAACGCGAGCGGAACGCCGTGATCCTGGCGCACAATTACCAGGTGCCGGAATTGCAGGACATCGCCGATTACGTCGGCGATTCGCTAGGGCTGAGCTACCAGGCGGCGAAGACAGACGCGGAGGTCATTCTTTTTTGCGGCGTTCACTTCATGGCGGAGACGGCCAAGATTCTTAACCCGACCAAGAAGGTCCTGCTCCCCGACCTCGATGCGGGTTGTTCGCTTTCCGAGTCGTGTCCACCGGAAAAGCTGAAGGCGTTTCTCGATTTGCACGTGGAGAAAAACTACTACGTCATTGCCTACATCAATTGCAGCGCGGGCGTGAAAGCGCTCTCCAACGTGATCTGCACCAGCGGCAACGCCGAGAAAATCGTCCAGAGCGCGCCGGCCGATCGCAACATCCTCTTCGTGCCCGACCAAAATCTTGGAGCCTGGGTGATGGAACGTACGGGGCGCAAGATGGATCTCTGGCAGGGGAACTGTTACATCCACGTCGAATTCACCGCCCGGAGCATTAACCGGATCCGGGAAACCTATCCGAACGCGCCTGTGGTAGCACATCCCGAGTGCACTTACGCGGTCCGATTGCTCGCCGATGAAGTCTGCTC
>JBAPMH010000531.1:0-1529 GCA_049278515.1 Chthoniobacterales bacterium | reverse complement strand
GCATCAAACGGGCGGCGAGGCCGAAGAGGAAGATCGTCGCGGCGATCAGGCCGATCGACACGCCCCACTCGACGATCGACGGCATGTAGTTCTCCGGCGCGCCCCAGGGCATCCGGCCCCGGAAGGTCATCGCGAAGAGGACGACGTTCATGCGGTTGTACGCCACGCCGACGACCGCGAGGAGCGACGCGACGCAGAGCACGTCGGCCCGCTGCCGAAGCGATCTGCGTGCCAGCAGGATGAGCGGAAGCACGCCACCGAGGAGGATCTCGGCCGCGAAGGCCATGCCGAGGCTGCCGGCGAAGGCTCCGGTGAGCTGGCCGCGGATCGCCATGTCTCCGAGGCGGAACACGAGGTAGACGAGGAGCGCCCAGAACGTGATCTGTCCGACCGATGCGAGCCGCGTGATCTCGAGCGGGCGGCGCCATCCCTTCGCGATCCACATGTCGACGAGGATCACGAGCGCGGTGCCGGCCGCGATCGACGACAGGAAGAAGGAGACGGGCATCACGGGAGACCACCACTGCGGGGCGAGCATGTTCGGCATCAGCAAGTACAGGGAGCCGAGCGAGCTCTGGTGCATGGTCGACAGCGTGACGGCAGCGATCGCGAGCATGATCGGCTCGGCCTTCTGGTCCCGCGCGCGGAACATCCAGGCGAGGGTGCCGAAGACCACGGCCGTCGCGAGGGCGTAGAGCAGATTGCGCGACAGCAGATAGACGAACAGCGTCACCGCCGCCGCCACGTAGGCGCCGTTCCATCGCCGCAGCGCAGCCGCGGCCCGCTCGAATCCCCAACGCCCGAACGGCACCGGCAGGAATTCGAGCAGAAGGATCGTGACGTAGAGGCCGACGCACCACGAGACCTCGAACATGGCCGAGTGCTCCGGCGCCTGCAGGGCGAGCTGGTAGGAGTTCCAGGGCAGGCCAAGGTCGGCGAGCAGTGTGACCATCACGAAGGAGTAGCTCAGGAGGCCCATCAGGACGGCGGTGCGGCCCAGCCCGTAGAGGTCCTTTCGCTGGAAGACATAGATCACGCCGGCCATCGCGAACGCGCCCGCGGCCACCGCGATCCACACCAGGTCGAAGAGGATCCACAGGCCCCACGGGTAGGTGTCGGAAAGGTTCGTGCTGCCGCCGAGCCCCAGGGCGAAGCGCGCGACGAACGTGACGGCGCCGAACGCCATGAGCAGGAGGAGGACCCAGTTGAAGGGGGTCATCAGCTTGTGCTGGAGAGGCTCGAATTCGACGTGGTGGTGGGCGTCAGCCACCGCCTGCACCCGCTTCCGGAAGAACGCGTACGAGGCGCCGAGCAGGGCGCCCACCGCCATCACGGCGGGGGGCACGGCGCCGAGCGCCGTCGAGGTGAACGCCGTAAACGGCTTCTCCCCGTACGTGGGGAAGCCGAGTTTCTCGAACGGCACGGCCGACAGGTACAGCACGCTCGTCCCGCCCAGCTCCTTCTAGCCGTAGATGTGGTCGACGTACCGATCGGGCCGGTCGGCGATGCGCTTGTGCGCGAGCTCCAGC
>JBAPMH010000530.1:0-7898 GCA_049278515.1 Chthoniobacterales bacterium | reverse complement strand
TCGGGATTCTTGCCGGAAATAAGGGCCGCCTCGTTCAGATGGGGGCGCGCATTCTCGACGACAAACGGCGTCATCCCTTTCTCGCGGCTGGATTGAAAAATCTCCCGCTTATCGACCGGCGCCAGCTCGACCGGCACGTCCGGTTTCAAGCCGCCCGGAAAAAGCGACAGACCTTCCGGCAGGATCGCTTCTCCGACAGCTACCCGCAGGACTTTTCCGCTCGGCAGTTTCAGATCGGTATATTCCACGGCGCGGCCGGCACTTTGCTGCCCAATAATTAGCGCCTTGTCGTAAAGACGAATCGCGCCGGCGACGGCTTCCGCCGCTCCGGCAGTGTCGCCGTCCACCAAAAGGAATATCAAACCCTGATAAGCTGGCTCGCGGTCGGAAGTGAAGGTGCGCTCCTGTCGCGCGGTGGTCCGGCGCAGGGTGAAAAGAGGTTTGTCCTTCGGGCAAAATCGTTTCGCGAACTCTGCCGCCACCGGGAAATCGTTTGTGGCCGGAGTCGCCCGAAAATCGAGCACGGCCGCATCGATCTTCTTGCTGGCGAAAGTCTTCAGGTCCGCGTCCAGGGCTTCGAGGTTCGCTTGATTGAGCGCGCCCAGTCTCAGATACCCAATGTGGCCGTCGAGGATCTCCCCGAAAAACAGGGCCGCCGGCTCGGCTGGCTCGGCTCCGGTATCGGGGAGCAAAACGACGCCGCGCCCCAACCGTGCCAGGATTCCTTCAAGAGCGGCGCGGCCTAGTTCCGTCTCGTTCAAGGTCTCGGGCTTAATGTAGTTGTTTTTCAAGAATTGAATCGCCTCTTTGAGGTCGGCGGAATCCATCGAATCGACGAGCGCTCGCGCTGCCGGCGTGGACGACGGAGTGGGCGTAGCCGAGGCAAGAGGCAAAGAAGTCGCGCCAGGTTTGGCGGGCGATTGCGCGGACAGGTTCTCCGCCACGCTCCCGGCGAAAAGGAGCAGAAGAAGCAGTAAGGCGGGCCGAAACATCAGTGGCCTGAAATCTTAGCTTTCAACCGCGCCCAGAGCAATGTCGCGCCGGTAATGGCAGCCCTCGAAATGGATTTTCTCGACGGTCTTGTAAGCCTCGGCCCGGGCCGCGGCCACCGTCTCTCCAAGAGCCGTGACGGCCAGAACCCGCCCGCCGGCGGTCACGAGCTTCCCATTTTCCCGGCGGGTGCCGGCGTGAAAAATATGGACGGCCTCATGCCCGGCCGTCTCCACGCCCGAGATTGGCTTGCCGACCTCGTATTTGCCCGGGTATCCGCCCGAAGCCAGCACTACGGTGACCGCGGCACGCTCGTCCCACTCGATCGTCGTCCGGTCCAGCGTTCCGTCGATCGTCGCTTCGAGAAGCGGCAGCAAATCCGATTTCAGGCGCGGCAGAATCACCTGCGTCTCCGGGTCGCCAAAGCGGCAGTTGAATTCCAGGATGCGCGGGCCCTCCGCCGTAATCATCAGGCCTGGAAAAAGTAAGCCGCGAAACGCAACGCCGTTTTCCTTCAAGCCCGCAAGCAGCGGACGCATCACCTCGTCATCGAACCGCGCTTGCAATTCACGGTCAAAATTATCGGCCGGACTGAACGCGCCCATCCCGCCCGTATTCGGCCCGGTATCGCCATCGTGAGAGCGCTTATGGTCGCGGGCGGTGCCGAGCATCCGGTAACTGGCGCCATCCACCAGGGCGTGGAGTGAGCACTCCGTGCCGGTCAGACATTCTTCGATCACGACGCGCGTTCCGGCGTCGCCAAAACGCCGTTCTCCCATCAT
This sequence comes from Chthoniobacterales bacterium, assembly GCA_049278515.1. Lineage (GTDB taxonomy): Bacteria > Verrucomicrobiota > Verrucomicrobiia > Chthoniobacterales > UBA10450 > AV80. The sequence continues at coordinate 6,126 of JBAPMH010000530.1, read as the reverse complement.
CGCGCCGATTGTCGCGCATCCCTCTTCCGCGTCCCCGGCCACAACCACCCCTTTACCGAGCGCGAGCCCGTCCGCCTTGATTACGATGGGGAAGCGCGACTCCTTCAGGAAAGCGAAAGCCGCTGCTTCTTTATCGAAGGTCGCCGCGCGCGCCGTCGGGATCCGGTTCTTCCGCATCAATTCCTTCGCGAAAATTTTCGAGGATTCGAGACGGGCTGCGGATTTCGTGGGGCCAAAAATGCGAAGACCGTCCGCTTCGAAAAGATCGACGATACCACCCGCCAGCGAGTCGTCCGGTCCAACCACGGTCAAACCGATGCGATTATCTTTGGCAAAGCGAGCCAGGGCCGGGAGATCGTGGGCCGGAATCGCAACGTTTTCGCCAACCTCCGCCGTGCCGGCATTGCCGGGCGCACAAAAAATCCGGTCAACGCCCGGGGATTGTTTCAATTTCCAGGCGAGCGCATGTTCCCGGCCGCCGCCGCCGACCACCAGAATGTTCATAGCAGGTAACGCGGTCGTTTCGGCATGGCGGAACGAAGCGTCCTAGTTAAATCCACCGAACGCAAGTCCAGCAGGCCCATTGCTCCATACCCTCCATCTGGTTCGTTACTCTCCGCTTGCGTCCATGGCGTTCGCTCCTACAGATGCTGGATGAGATCTTCGTCCGCTTCGGTCTTGAAACCCCAGTGTCCGTCGCGCGTGGTCCTCGATCGAATCGCGGACAAATGGACCGCCCTCATCATCCACGTCCTGGCTAATGGAACCCAGCGTTACGCTGAATTGCGCAGGGCCATCGGCGGGATTTCTCAAAAGATGCTGACCCAAACGCTTCGCAGTCTGGAACGGGACGGCCTCGTCCTGCGCAAAGTGCATCCGGTCGTGCCACCGAAGGTTGAATATTCACTCACCCGGCTTGGCCGGACCCTGATCGATCCATTGCAGGCGCTCTGCCGATGGTCGGAACGACATCTGCCCGAGTTGCAGGCAAACCGCGATCGCGCGCAAGCGAATTCGCACGTCACGATTGCGAACTAGGCAGCGTTCGTTCGTTTCGATGACGAAGCGCATTTTCCTTCTCTCCCCCGCGTACGCCGGCGGGCAGCGCGCGCGGATGATCATGAGCGAGCGAGCGCAATTCGAATTGGCGCGCCGGCTGCGAAGTAAACGACCTCCAACCCTTGGCGAAGTGTTTGCCTTTCTGAGCGGCCTCTATTTTCGCGGCAAGCTCGCTTATGCGAACGCGTTCGCGCCGCCGAACGCCCGGAGGTCCGCCGTTCTTGTGATTACTCCCACCCGGGGGCTCGTCCCGGCAGCGGCACCAATCGGACTCGCTGACCTCCAGGAATTTGCCGAGGTGGACATCTGCACGGCCGATCCGCGTTATCGTGAACCACTGGAACGCGACGTCAGGCAGCTCGCAAAAAAGTTATCGCCGACAGATGAGGTCGTGCTGCTCGGCAGCGTGGCGACTGGAAAATATGTCGATGTCTTGCTCGAACATTTCGGACCAAGGCTTCGGTTTCCGGCAGATTTCGTGGGCCGCGGAGACATGAGCCGGGGCGGGTTGCTACTTCGTTGCGCAGTCGATGGCAACGAACTCGCCTACATCAGTGTTGCGGGCGCAGTGCGAAAAGGAAAGCGCCCGCCCAAGCTCGAGCCGCGTAGATACACGAAGTAATATCTCGCCTGTCATTGACGCGTGAATGGTGACTAGTGATCGGTGAATGGGTTTCTCTATTCACCAGTCACCGCTCACTGTTCACACTTCGAGCTCGCTCGAGACGCGATATTAAAATATGGCCTTGCCGCGCAAACCTCCTCTTCCGCCCATGGAAGCCCGCTCCGTCGACGAAATCCCCGTCGGCGACGAATGGCATTACGAACCGAAGTGGGACGGCTTTCGATGCATCGCTTTTCGGGACGGCGAGAAAATTTTCCTCCAATCCAAGGCCGGCCAGCCGCTCGCGCGGTATTTCCCGGACGTCGTCGAAGCGCTCCTCCGGCTCCCGGCAAAGCGTTTCGTGATCGACGGCGAGCTGGCCATCCCAGTAGAGGGCGCGCTCGTCTTCGATGAGCTCCAGCTCCGGCTCCATCCCGCGGCCAGTCGCGTCCAAAAACTTGCAGCGGCGCACCCGGCCCTCTTCATCGTGTTCGACCTGCTCGCGAGCACCGACGGCAAATCGCTTCTTGCTCAACCCTTGCGCGAACGACGTGGACAACTCGAGGCGTTTGCGCGCCAGAACTTCAAGGGAAAGAGCCCGGTCCGCCTGTCTCCCGCGACGAGCGATTTAAGAAAGGCGAAAAAGTGGTTCGATAAAACGGGCGGCGACCTGGACGGTGTGATCGCGAAATTGATCGACGTTCCCTACGCCTCCGGGGAGCGGACCGCGGTCGTGAAGGTGAAGCAGATTCGCACCGCTGATTGCGTGGTCGGCGGTTTCCGTTACGCGACTGGAGCGCGCGTGCTTGGATCTCTCCTGCTCGGGCTCTACGACGATGATGGGCTGCTTCATCACGTCGGATTCACCTCTGCGTTCAAAGCGAGCGAACGCAAAGCGCTGACGAAGAAATTCGAGGCATTGAAGAAGCCGCCCGGCTTTACGGGCAACGCTCCAGGAGGTCCGAGCCGCTGGAGCACGGAACGTTCGGCCGAATGGGAACCGGTCGATCCGAAAGTCGTAGTAGAAGTAACCTATGATCATTTCACGGGCGGCCGGTTCCGGCACGGGACGAAAATCCTGCGTTATCGTCCCGACAAAGCGCCGAAGCAATGCACGATGGATCAGGTCGCGCATCGCGAAGGCAAATCGCTCGCGTTGCTCGCACCGTCACAGTTTGTTGGTTGATGCGAGCCCGCCGCCACTGCGAATAGAATTGACCCGCCGTAACGAGACGCTCAATCTTTTTGCAACCCAGGTGACCAAACGCTCAAACGATCCTGCGTCACAACCGCCCGGCGGCCGCGCCGCGGAACGGTTGCGGATGTTTCGCGAGCAGCGTGGTCTCCCCCGCGATTCCCCCGCCGAGCAATCCCAGAACCCACCGAAGCCAGAACTGACTTCCCAGAAGAAAGCACGCCCGAATGAAAAGAAGGAATGAGAGAGCTCCAAGATCGCGCAGCGCGCGGAGTGCGCGCACCAAGCCCAGAAAACCTAAAGGCGGCAAAGTGCTGCGGCGCCTGTTCGCCTATCTCGACCAGCGGGATTCCGCGCTAAGACGCGACGTTGCCGCCCGATTGTCCGTAGCCCCAAGACTTCAGCCAAAGTTCACAACGCCCGCGCCGAGCTCCGCGCCGAGGTCGGCCGCGCGATCCGCATTCGGAGCTGGCCTCTCCGCGCTCGGCAAGAAGGCGGGCACATTGTCCGCGGCGCAATCATTCGCCGCAGTCATTGCGAACGCCGGAGCGGCGCTCGGCCGCGTCCGCACGAAACAAACTTCTCGGGTCCGTGCAAAAAAGGCGGGCCCGGCGGGCGCGCTCGGGGCCACCTGGCAATTCATTGGCCCATCGGTCGTGCCAAATGGCCAGACTTACGGAACCAACAATATACCGGTGATCGGGCGCGTCGGGAGCATCGCGGTCGATCCAGGCAATCCGAAGCATCTGCTTTTGGGCGCGGCGGGCGGTGGAATCTGGGAAAGCAAGGACACTGGCGCGACCTGGCAACCGCGAAGCGATCAGCTCCCTTCGCTGGCGATCGGCGCCCTCGCGTTCGATCCGGCCAATCCGCAAAAGGTTTACGCCGGCAGCGGCGAAGGAAATTTCTATTCCAATCTCGGAGCGGGAGTTTTCAAATCAACTGACGGCGGCACAAACTGGACAAAGCAAAGCCCCGGTCCGCTTCTCGGCGTCGGCTTCTTCGATCTCGTCGTCGATCCCGCCAACGCCAATATTATTTACGGCGCCACGACGGACGGGTTCTTCAAATCGACCAACGGCGGGACGTCATGGTCGCTGAAACGCCCCGGGAACTGCTGGAATATCAGCGTCCATCCGAGCGGTGGAACCATGGAATTGCTCGCGACTTTCCAGGATGGATTATTCGGTTCCGCGGACGCGGGCAATTCTTTCCAGAAGGTGACGTTGCCTTCGCCGCCCAGCGGGGATTGGACGCGGCTGGCGGTTGATCGCGTGAAATCGTCTCCCGATATCGCCTACGTCTTCGGCGCGGTAGACACGCGCCCTTACCTGGCACGCCGCACCGGCACGAGCTGGAAGAAAATAAAATCGCTGCCGCCCGTCGACCCGAACGATCCGTGGACGATCCAGGCCGATTACGACTGGTATGTCGCGGTCCCGGCCAACAACAAAAACCGGGTTTATCTCGGCGCGATCGATACGGTGCGAGGTGACCTCACCGGCACGACCTGGACGTGGACAAATATTACCACCCAGGACGGCAACAGCATCCATCCCGATCAGCATTGCCTGACCTTTTCGCCCGACGATTCGAAGATCATCTACGCGGGAAGCGACGGCGGCATTTTCCGGTCTGCCAACAGCGGCGCCAATTGGAAGCCATTGAATGAGGGCCTCGGCATTACCGAGATTGAATACATCGCGAGCGATCCAAACACAGCGGCATGGTTGATGGCCGGGACGCAGGATAACGGGACGCTCCGTTATACTGGCTCCGCAAGCTGGCTTCAGATCGGGGAAGGCGACGGCGGCGATTGCGGCGTCAACCCGCTCAATCCGAAGGAAGCCTACCACACCTTCTATTTCAATAGCGACACCGGCTTGCTTGGTTTCGCCCGCTCGACCGACAAAGGCAGCACTTGGACCGATCTCAATCCGCCGCCAATGAACGCGCTCTTCTATCCGCCGTTGGAAGTCTTCGGCACCACCGTTGCTATCGGCGCGACCGCGCTGATCGTTTCGCGCGACAAGGCCTCGAACTGGCAAAGCGTATCGCTCGGTCTCGCGGCCAATGAAGTTTCCACGGCCATGCGCGAGATCGACGCTAACACCATTCTCGTCGGGACCAATAAAGGCAGCATGTTGAAAGTGGCATGGAACGGCACCGCCTGGAAAAAAAGCCGATTAACATCGCTGCCGGCGCGTTACATCAGTTGCATCGCGGTTGATCCGAGTAATCCGCAGCGCTTTTGGGTCACGATGTCGACCTCCGGCGGCCCCTCGATCTTTCGTTCCGACGACGCCGGGAACGCGTGGGTGAATTGCACCAGCGGTTTGCCCGCGAGTGCCCAGGCCTTGCCGATCAACGCCGTCGTCGTCGACCCGGCGAATTTCAAGCGCGTCTGGGTGGCGGCCGACGTCGGGGTGTATCAAACTCTCGATCTGGGTTCGAGTTGGGCGCCGTTTGCCACGGGTCTCCCCAACGCGATGGCGGTCGATCTTCTTCTGCACAAGCAGGATCGCATTCTCTTTTGCGCTACCCGCAACCGCGGCGTCTGGACAATTTCAGTGCCTTAAACACAAACAGGAAAGGAGGAGCTATGAATTTCCTCGAGCAATGGTTCGGCCTCGCTCCCGATGGCGGGAGCGGATTGATCGAAGCGACGATTATCGTTTTGTTGGTGTCGGTGGTCTTCGCGATCGGCCGGCGTCGTCTTGGTCACGTCGGCGCGTAGCCGCCTGTCCCTCTCAGTCACTTCTCGGCGTTTAACTCGAAGTCGATCTTCACTTCGTAGAAGGGCTTCGTCGTTAACCCTTCCGGTAACGGATCGACGTGGGTCACGCGTTGCGCGATCGCGGCGACAGACTCATCCACTACGACGTTCCCAGACGGCTTCACGATGGTGAACTTCGAGACCCGGCCGTCTTTTTCGATCCGGATCTGCACGATGGTCGACATCTTCACGCCGGTCGCGACGACGCTCGTCGGCTGGTCCCATGCCTTATGAAACCGATCGTGCAGCATGGCCCCGTACCAGGCGAAGTCGGACGGTTGCACGGTGGCGTTGCCGGACCCTTTGTCCGCGCCTTCCTTTTTCTCAGCGCTCTGGCTGGACGAAGAACTTGATTCCTTCTTCGTTGCGGACGGCTTCTTTTCCGGTGTCGCTTTGGGCGAAGGTTTCGCGGTTGCCTTGGGCTCGGCGCTCTTCCTGGGCGTTGCCTTCGGGCTCGGCGATGGTGACGGCCTGGCGGAGCTCTTCGGGGTG
>JBAPMH010000529.1:0-7159 GCA_049278515.1 Chthoniobacterales bacterium | reverse complement strand
CCGTGGCGGCAATCTCAGCAGCGGTCTGGCTCGACAGCGTCTCGCCCTACCGAGCTACTCGCGAAACAGAAAAAGCGCTGCGGTTCCTACCGCGCCGATCGCGAAGAGAGCGATGTCGTTCTCGATGAAGTATGGATACGCCATGAGCGCGAGCCCGAGGAACATTGGCTTCCAGAAGTGCATTCGTTTTCCGTAAATGAAAGCGACGAAACCGATCGAACCGAAGATCAGTCCACCAAGCAAATTCGCGCCGCTGAATACTGGCATGCCTCTTTTTCGAGCTAATTTCACGCCAGATTCTGGACCGCTTCGCTGTGCGAAGCGTGAATGTGGGAGCCGCCTTTGTGCGGCGATCGGTCGGGGCGCAAAGGCCCCTCCCACATTTGGCGTCGCCCGCAGGGCGACCTCTACAGAAGAAAACTTGACCCTCGTTGCCTCGCGCTGACACGATTCCTTCTCGAGAACGTCTAACCGAGGGAATCGATATGGCCTCCAAGCTTTTCAGAACCAAAAGTCCCGATCACCTAATGCGGGAAGCCGCCGCGCCGGAGCGGCAAATGAAGCGGACTCTCGGCGCGTTCGATCTAACCTGCATCGGCATTGGCGCGATCATCGGCTCCGGTATTTTCGCCATGACCGGCACCGCGGCGGCTGGACAGACCTTTTCCTCGCGCCTGGAAACCCCGGTACTGAATTTCATCCAGGCCTGGTTTTCCGGCGCCGACGTCGTCCTCGGTCGTGCTGGCGCGGGACCGGCCATCGCCGTTTCGTTTGTGATCGCGGCGGTGGCGTGTGGTTTTGCGGCGCTCTGTTACGCCGAGCTGGCGTCGATGATTCCGGTTTCGGGTTCCGCTTACACCTATTCCTACGCGACTCTGGGCGAAATTATCGCGTGGACCATCGGCTGGGACCTGATCCTTGAGTACGCGGTCGGCAACATGTCGGTCGCCGTCGGATGGTCCGGCTATTTCGTCCAGTTATGCAGTAGTCTGGGCGGATGGAAGTTTCCCATCTGGTTGGTGAACGATCATGCCACCGCGACTAATCTGATCGCGAACAGCAGCGCAGCGCTCCAAAATTTCTCGTCGACCACCCTGCCGGTCATCGGCGGCCACACCATCGCGTTCAACCTGCCGGCGCTCGTTATCGTGGTCATGGTTACGGTCCTGCTCGTCTACGGTATTCGCGAGAGCGCCCGGGCGAATACAGCGATCGTCGTTTTGAAAGTCGCAGTGGTTGTCTTTGTCATCTCTTTCGGCGGATTCATGGTCAACCCGGTCAACTGGCATCCGTACGTGCCGAATGGGTTCACCGGGATAATGAGCGGTGCGGCCATAGTCTTTTTCGCGTTCATCGGATTCGATGCTGTCTCGACCACGGCTGAGGAAACCAAGCGGCCGCAACGCGACATGCCGATCGGGATCATCGCGAGTTTGATCATTTGCACGGTTCTTTACTTCTTGATGTCGACTGTGCTGACCGGAATGAAAAAATACACCGTTTACGCGGGCGATTCCGCAGCGGTCGCTACAGCCTTCGGCGGAACGCGCTGGGCGCAGGCGCTCGTCAGCGCCGGGGCTCTTGCCGGCATGACATCGGTGCTCCTGGTTTTTCAACTTGGTCAGCCGCGCATTTTCATGGCCATGGCGCGGGATGGATTGTTGCCCGCGTATTTTTCCAGGATTCATCCGCGCTTTCGCACCCCACACATCACGACGATCTGGACCGGAATCGTGGTAGGCAGCGTAGCCATGGTGTCGGATATCGGCTCGCTGGCCGACCTGACAAACATCGGGACGCTGTTCGCATTCATCCTGGTTTGTTTAGGGGTCATAATTTTGCGGAGAACCGATCCAGCCCGTCCGCGGCCCTTTCGAGTGCCGGCGGTTCCGCTGTTCCCGATTGTGGGTGTGATTTTTTGTGTGGCGCTTATGCTCAGTCTGCCGGTGCTGACCTGGATCCGGTTTTTCGTCTGGCTGGCAATCGGGCTGGTCATTTATTTCCTCTACGGGGTCCGGCACAGCCACCTGCGGCAGGGGGTCGATGAAGGCCCCACCGAAGACATCGTTCCGCCGATTGTGAAACCGTAGTTGTAGCCGGGATCGATGATCCCGGCGCGCATTAGCTGGGTCGCTTTCGCCGGCCGGGAAGCGTGTCATCCCGAGCCGCGGAGACGGCGAGGGACCTCCCAGTCGCAGGTTACGTCACGCAAATCCGCTTTCGCGATCCACGAAGATCGCACCGTCGAATTGGCGACAGCTGATTTGGGTGACAAGTGACCGTTTGAGAGGTTTGAAAGCCCGGCCTCGCCGACTTTGTCGGCTGCGTTACGGCTCGGCGGGCTGCGCCAGCCTCGGGATGACCGTGCGCTAGAGCGACGGCTCTTTCAGCAAATCGTCGAGATCGAGCGGAACGGTGAACATGGCTTGCTCGCCGTTCGGTCCGCGAGGCCACACTTCTTTCGGCCGATCCCAATAAAGCTCGACGCCGTTTTCGTCCGGGTCGCGGAGATAAAGCGCTTCGCTCACTCCATGATCGCTGGCGCCATCGAGGGCGATGTTCGCGGCGGTCAACCGGCGTAACGCATCTGCCAGAGTGGCGCGAGTCGGATAAAGAATCGCGAGATGATAGAGGCCCGTGCAATTCGCCGGCGGAGGCGAGCCGGCTTCACTTTCCCAGGTATTAAGTCCGATATGATGATGGTAGCCACCGGCGGAGATGAACGCCGCCTGCGAGCCGTAACGCTGCCGCAATTCGAAGCCAAGCACCCCGCAGTAGAAGGCCAGGGAACGCTCGATGTCCGCAACCTTTAGGTGGACATGGCCAAGGCGCGTTCGGGGATCAATCGGCGCTGAAGGATTATCCATCGTCACTTTTGTCGTAAAACAGGATGTTAACGAGCAGAAACACGCCTGCTCCGGCCGCGGCCAGAAACAGGAGAATCGCCAGCCCGGGATAACCCCAGATCCGGAACGACGTTTCGACCCGCATCAGCATGGCCGCGCCCACGATTAGCGCGGCGATGATCAATCCCACTGTGATGCGGTTCGCGACTTTTTGGAAGCCAACCACGAGCGTCTTCTCGTCGATCGCATCCACCGAGACTTTCAGATCGTTGTTGGCAATCGCGTCGATGATCTTGTTCAACCGCGCGGGCAGGCGTTGGAGGAGATCCTTCAATTCCAGGACACCGCTGAACAAATTTCCGGGCGACAAGCTTTTCATCATTCGCTGCTGCATGATCTGAGCGGCGTTGCGGCGAATGGAAGCATTGGGATCGAACGCCGGCTCGATGGTGCGTCCCACCTGATCGAGGTTGAGAAGCGTCTTGCCGAGCATTGTTAGCTCCGGCGGCACGCGCACCCCGTTTTCGCCCGAAGCCTGCGTCACTTCCAGCACGAGACGGCCGACCTGCATTTGCTCGACGGTCGCGCCCTGTTGCTGGGCGACGATCTCAGCGATCCGATGCTTGAAATCTTTCTCCGCGAAGTCTTCCTTCCGGTCGCCGATCTTGATCGCGATGTCGGCCGCGTCGTCGCCGCGTCCCTCGGAAATCGCCAGAAGAAGCTGCAAGAGCTGTTCCTGTAATCCCGGCATGATGCGGCCGACCATCCCCAGATCGATGAGCGCGACCCGGTAATCGTCCGTGATGAAAACATTCCCCGGATGCGGGTCGGCGTGAAAGAAACCGTCGACCAGGATCTGCTGGAGATAGGCGCGGAAAAGCTCATCGGCCAGCGCGCCGCCATCGAATTCCATCCGGGCCAGCGGGCTGAGGTCGGTGATCTTCTTGCCGTGGATGTACTCCATCGTGAGGACGCGGGAGCTGCTGTAATCGGCGATGGGCTCCGGGACGACAATCCGCGGGAAATCCTTCAAATGCTTGCCAATCGTCGTGAGGTTATTCGCTTCCTGCCGGTAATCGAGCTCGCGGACGAGACTCTTCCGGAACTGATCAAGCATCTGGCAAAACTCGTAGCGCTTCCCCGCGGCGGTGTGGTTATCGAGGAATTCCGCGATTTCATCGAGCGCATCGAGGTCTTCGAACATCGCGTCGCGGATCCCGGGGCGTTGAACTTTCACGGCGACCTGCCGGCCATTTCGCAGTCGGGCCCGATGGACCTGGCCAAGGGATGCGGCCGCCATCGGTTGGACGTCGAAATCGGAGAACGCTTTCGACATCCGGACGCCGAGCTCGGAGCAAACGATCTTCTCGACGTCGTCGAACGGAAACGGCTCGACCTTGTCCTGCAACCGGGCCAGCGCCTCAAGATACGCCTGGGGCAAGAGCTCGACCCGCGTGGACAAGAGCTGGCCGAGCTTTACAAAGGTCGGCCCCAGCTTTTCCAAATCGCCAGCCAGCTCGTCGGCTTTCGCCGCTTCCTTCGGTGTGACGCGCTGCTCCGCGGCGAGCGTGCCCTCGAGACCGCTCTCTTTCACCAGGTCGGAGCGGCCGTATTTGATGAACAACCACGCGATCTGGCGGTAACGGTTGAGGTGCTGCGGTTTGAGAGAGATGGCCATGCAATGACTGAAACGAATCTCGCGGGCAGAGCGGTGGTAGCCCAGGCATCTTGCTCCCCACGGCACGAACTCGCTGCCGCGAGCCGGTCCAGCAAACGGGCATCTCGCCCTGACGCTTCAAGGAGCGGCGGTTTGCAACCGCCGTCTGTCGGCGATTTCAAATCGCCGCTCCTTGGGGGTCCTAATGCATAAAGCCCTACGCCACCTTCTCGTAGCTGGCCTTGTCGTCGGTCTCCAGCCAATCGAAGAGCGTGGTGGTGAGCGGATTTAGCCGATGCGGTTTCAGTTGCTCGACGAACCAATCGCGTTTCTCCGGATTGTTATACGGATTCGTGGCTTCGATCTCGTCGCTCCAGGCCTTCACTTCCTCCGGCGTCTTCTTGTCGCCGTGGGTGTCGAGCCAGCGCGCCATCTCTTCCACGCTCGCCCCTTTTTCGACCTCCGCCTTGAAGTCGTCGCCCTTCACGCCTTTGAAACCGAAAAGCATATTATCGAGGGGGCAATCGAAATGGTATTCGCCGATATCTCCGCCGAGGAGAGCCCGGCACTTGTCGTAGGTCCGCGCCAAAATTGCGTACCCGCCGACCCGTTCCCGCGGGCTGCGCGGCGGTTCCTTCGTGAGATCTTTTCCCTTTATGTCCTTGTTCATGACGGAATTTAGGGCCGCGATCCCTGGTCGCAAACTTTTCGCGGAAGAAATACCCGCCCTCCCTCGCGGCGACTTACGAATTGACCTTACTATGAGCCAACAAAAAGAAATCATCTCCACGATCAATGACCTGATCGAAACGCTGAAAGACGGACAAAAGGGGTTTCGCGAAGCGTCGGAGGCGGTCAAAGATACACAGCTGAAGTCTCTCTTCAGTGAGTTTTCCCTTCAGCGTTCGAAGTTTGCGGGCGAGCTCCAGAATGAAGCAATCAGCCTGGGCGAACACAATCCGGAAAACAGCAGCAGCACGGCCGGGGCGATGCACCGTGCCTGGATAAATTTGAAGTCGGCGATCACCAGCCAGGACGATCACGCGATTCTTGCCGAGTGCGAGCGGGGCGAGGATTCGGCCGTGAGCGAATTCAAGAACGCGATGGAAGAAGAGGAACTTTCCGCGACGATCCGCGAGATCGTTTCGCGGCAATACGCCGACCTGAAGCGGGCGCACGACCGGATTCGGGAATTGCGCGACGCGGCGAAGAAATAGCTGTCGGGCCATCAGTTTCGACACCAGGCGAGGCGAATTGCGGCGCCCCGTTTTCCTCAACCTGTAGCGACGGCGCTCTGTCGCCGTGCCAGCGTCCGGCTTTAGCTCAGCGCTGGTTACGCCGACAGAGCGGCGTCGCTACAACAAGGCAGTCGGCGATTTCAAACCGCCGCTCCTTGATGTGCTACGTTCGCGCGATGGTTCTATTCCGATGCGCGACGTTGGCTGTACTCGCGGCGTCATCGGTTCACGGCGGACAAAAGATCGTGCCGCCTCCGCCGGGCAGACTTTATCAGGGCGTTTACTTCGACGAACCCAAGGCCGGGCATGATGCCACCGAAAGCAACGTAGCCGCTGTTGACGTCTCACGTTTCGAGGAAACGCTGGGCACCAAAACGGCGTGGGTATTCTTTTCGAACAACTGGTTCGAATCGCGAAAATTTCCGCGCGCGACTTGCGAGTGGGTCCGCGAGCTTGGGAAGGTGCCCTATGTGCGCCTGATGTTGCGCTCCGACGCGGAACAGGACCGGGCGGAGAAGACCTTCACGCTGGCGAAAATCGTAGCCGGAGAGTTCGACGAAGACCTGCGAGCCTGGGCGCGTGATGCGGGGCAGTTCAGCACGCCGCTTCTCGTGGAATGGGGGATGGAGCCGAACGGCAAATGGTTTTCCTGGAACGGAAAATGGAACGGGGGCGCGAAGGAAGGTCCGGCGCGCTATGTGGCGGCCTATCGCCATATCGTCGACCTGATGCGGGCCGAAGGCGCTGACAATCTGCGCTGGGTCTTCCACGCCAATTGGCTCGACCAACCGGAGGCGAAATGGAACCGATTCGAGAATTATTATCCGGGAGACAACTACTGCGATTGGGTGGCGCTGAGCGCATACGGTCCATTGACGCCCCGCGCCGTAGACGGCACGGAGAGTTTTCGATTCAAGATGGCGACTGCTTACCCGCGATTAACGAAACTCGCGCCGGGAAAGCCGGTCGTGATCGCCGAATTCGGCTGCGATATTCATCATCGCAAAGTCGATGCGAGCGAATGGGCCAGGAATGCGCTGGAAGATTTATTCTCCGGCCGCTGGCCCGCGGTCATCGGTTTTTGCTGGTGGAATGAATCGTGGCAAAACGACGATCGCAAAAAACACGATTCAGATATGATCATCCTGCACGATGCCCATCTCGCGCGTGTTTTGCGCGACGAATTTGCGAAACATGCAGACAAGATGCAGGAAACGATAGTTCTTGTGCCGCGCTAAATCGTTCCTGTCAGGCCGACCGAAATCCAGCCTTTACTTCGTGATGGCGAAATTCGCGCTATATCTCCAGTTCGTCGCCGCACCAATTGCATTTTGAATGTAACATTCATACACGCCGCAAGGCACGGTGCTCGGAACTGTCCACGTGTAAGAATGTGTATTCGGTGTACTCGCTACGAT
>JBAPMH010000528.1:0-6679 GCA_049278515.1 Chthoniobacterales bacterium | reverse complement strand
TGGTGCGCGTTCCGATCATTGGCCTGCAGAAATCAAAGAAGTACAGCCTTACTTGGCGGAGGTGATCCCGGATGCCATGCAGGAGTCAATAATTGCGGTAAAGGTGATGGACGTTAGGCGCACCTTCTGGGAGAAAGCTACGATTCTTCATCAGTTGGCCCACTTGCCGGCGGACAAACTTTTTCCCGCGCACTACTCCAGGCATTATTCCGACGTTGCCGAGCTGATCACATCAAAAGTCGCGGACGAAGCTGCGAATGACGAGCAGTTACTCAAAGCCGTGGTGGATCACAAACAGACGTTCTATCGGTCGGCGTGGGCAAACTACGCGACCGCGAAAAGAGGTACGCTACGGCTACTTCCGCCCGAGAACCGTGTTACAGACCTCGCGAAAGACCTGGAATCAATGCGGGAAATGTTTTTCGACCAGCCGCCGGAGCTTGAACAGGTTCTTCAGATCCTTGAGAACTGGCTAACTATTTTCAACCGTGGCTGAGTTTTTCTCGCAATGGACTTGAACTCGCGAAAGATTTCGGAGTCACAGTCCTGCCTCCTGAGAGCGCAATTGCCGATCTGAAGGAGATTGTCGATGGGAGATCGTCGCCGATCGATTTATTCGATGTCGAGGTCGGCTTTAACCTGTTCCCACGGAATCAGCGGTTTGCCTGCGTTCTCCGTGATTGCTGCTTCGAGATCGCGCAAGTCCTCGAGGTCTTCGACTCGCTGTTGAAGTCGAGCAACGGCTTGATTGAGCGTTTCGATCTTTTCGAGAATGGCAACTTCAGTCATAAGCCTCTTTTCGATCCTTCACAGCATAAACCTGAATCACGTCTCCGGCTAGAACGAACAGAACACGAAACGTCCCGATCCTCAGTCGATATCGATTACCCTTGTCTCGAAGCTTCAGCACATCCCCGCGAAGATCATCGCGCATCGCTTCCATTCGCCCGCCGATATTGCGACGAGCTTCTTTCGGCAACGCTCGTAGCTGCGCTCGAGCTTTCTCGCTAACCTCGATTTGGTACCGCACCGTACGAATACTTTCGCGTGGCGCGTGCGTTGACAAGCCCACTAATCATTATCGAATCGCGCCGAACGCCTCTTTCGCGCACTGGCAGAATTTTTCCATGGCCGGACTGAGTTTTCCTTTTCGGGTGATGATTCCAACGGTGGCGCGTTTTGGCTCAGGTGTTAGGCGCACCAGTTTGATTCGATCGTTGAACGAGTAATTGAACGCATCCGAGCTTAGGGCCACGCCGGTGCCAGCGCTGACTGCGGAAAAGACACCGGACCAACCGTCATGCTCCTCCACGACGCGCGGCTTGTGATCGGTTTGCGCGAAGATGGCGTCCAGGTATTCCTTGTAACGCGGATACTCCTCCAGGGTGAGGCCAATGAACGGCTCCCGGGCCGCATCGTTTAACGAAACCGATCGGCGCGTCGCGAATGGATGATCGCACGAAACAGCCAGGCAAACCCGCCCGGTGAACAGTGGTTCGTATCGAAGCTCCTCGAGCGCGTGGGCTTTGAGCGGGGGAAGGATGATCGCCAGCTGCAAGCGACCGTCGCGCACTCCGGCGATGTTTTTCTCGACCGGCCAATCGTGCACCTTCACCTTCACCTTCGGCATCGCTTTTTGATACGCCCGAAGAAGCCCCGGCATGATCCGGCCAGTGGCCATCGGCCAGTCGCCGATGTGCAACTCCTCCGCCTTCCCGGCGATCGCGCGCACTTTGCCAACGGCGTCGTCGGTCTGCTTGAGAATCGCACGCGCTTCATCGAGAAAAACGCGGCCGGCCTCGGTGAGGCGGACCGATTTGGCGGTGCGTTCGAGGAGCTGGACGCCCATTTCATCCTCGAGATCGCGGATCTGCCGGCTCAGGGAGGGCTGCGATACGTGCAATCGTTGCATCGCGGCGCGCGAGACGTTTTCCATCTCGGCCACGGCGACGAAGTAGCGCAGATGCCTCAGCTCCACAGCGCCCATGAGGGTATGCCCTCAACGCATGCTGAGACAAGAAACATCGTCTTTCCCAAGAACATCGCGCGCAACGGATGCTGTGGGCATGAACAATACAAGAAAAACGGAAGCAGCCGGGTTGCCCGCGATCGCCGCTCGCTTCCGCCGATTCAATTGGCGCGGGTTGGTTAGGCCGTTTGGCCGAAATCACGACCCGCTTCTGACCGCCAGCCTCACCACTTTCAACCAGCCGCGATTTTATGTCTCGGCGGGCTGGATGCCACCACTGCGTTTGATCGTCTCCGGCTTATGAACTCAACAACTGGAATTCTGATCGCATTAATCAATCCGACCGCTCTCCCGGCCTTACGAATTGCCGGAGCGCTGTTCGTCGCCATCAATCTGCTGGGCGGCGCATACCTGTTTCGGCGCCGCCGGCAACTCTTTGGTCGCGACCGGCAGGTTGAGCAGGACGGCGAGGCGGTCCGCCACACTCGAGTCGCAGTCGTCCTGATCCCGTGGCTGTTCATAACAACCGTGCTTTTCGTCGAATGGCTCGGGCTTTGGAATAACTGACATACCCCGGAGAAAGCCATGAATAAGCAAATGAACACCGCCTTCGCAGCGGCAAGGACAGCATGTCCAGCGAGCATACTGAGGGAAGAAACAACGTCTTTCCCAAGAGAGCGTGGGCGGCGCGACAATGAGCGCATGAAAACAAAAACTGCGTGGGCAACACCACTCATCATCCTCGCAACATGCCTGGCGGCTTGCTCGCGGAAAGAACAAGCCGGACCACCGCCGCCGACTGTCGTCGTGGCGACCGTGACCCAGCGCGACGTGCCGGTCGTGAAGGAAGGGGTCGCGACCCTCGACGGGTTTATCAACGCGAATATCAACGCGCAGGTGCAGGGCTACCTGATCTCGCGCAATTATAAGGAAGGCAGTGCGGTAAGAAAAGGCGATCAGCTTTTCCAAATCGATCCAAGCCCGTTCGAAGCGGCGTTGGCCCAGGCAAAGGCAGCTCTGGCCAGGGACAAAGCGATGCAACTGAAAGCGTCCGCGGACCAGACACGCGCGATGCAGCTTTTTGTTCAGAAGGTGCTCAGCGCGCAGGAGCGCGACGCGGCTACTGCGGCGGCCGAGTCGAACAAGGCCAACGTCGACGCGGACGAAGCGGCAGTAAAGGCGGCTGAGATTAACCTCGGTTACACCAAAATCATTGCGCCGGTCGACGGAGTTGCAGGCATCGCGTCCGCGCAGGTAGGGGACCTGGTCGGGCCAGCGACCGGCACGCTGGCG
The DNA here is from genome assembly GCA_049278515.1 of Chthoniobacterales bacterium. Classification (GTDB taxonomy): domain Bacteria; phylum Verrucomicrobiota; class Verrucomicrobiia; order Chthoniobacterales; family UBA10450; genus AV80. The sequence continues at coordinate 3,417 of JBAPMH010000528.1, read as the reverse complement.
ACCGTCTCACAGCTTGATCCGATCAAAGCCACAGTGAATCTCGGCGAGCAAGGGTTGACGGAATTTGTCATGAAGCACCGGGGCGCGGAGGAACGCGAGCGTTATCTGAGCGGGCTCGAATTCGAATTGATTTTGGCAGACGGGAGCGTGTTTCCGCAGAAGGGAAACTTCTACGCGGAAGATCGACATCTCGATGCGAAGACCGGTTCCATCAAAATGGAGATCACTTTTCCGAATCCGGGAGATCTCTTGCGACCGGGGCAGTTTGGGAAGGTACGCACGACCATCGAAACCAAAAAGGGAGCGCTCGTCATCCCGCAGGAAGCCGTAACCGAGTTGCAGGGCAACCAGGTAGTCATGGTGGTCGATGAGGCCAGCAAGGTAGGCATGCGTCCGGTCAAAATCGGCGAACGCTTCGGTGCGCTTTGGGAAGTGGTAGAAGGTCTCAGGCCTGGCGACAGAGTCGTCGTCCAGGGAATGCAGAAAACACCGCCTGGGACACCTGTGATCGTCAAAGAATGGACGCCGGCAGCAACGCAAGTGGCTTCGGTGGCCTCAGCCGAAAGAAAGGAACCCTAAGTTATGTCAGCCTTTTTCGTCAGGCGACCGATCGTCGCCATTGTTATCGCGGTTTTGACCGTCCTTATCGGACTGGTTTGCATGCTCACCTTGCCGGTCGCGCAGTATCCGCAGATCGCGCCGCCGGAAATCGTTGTCCAGACGCACTACACCGGTGCCGACGCTTTAACGGTCGAGCAATCAGTGGCCGCACCGATCGAGCAACGGATGAGCGGCGTCGACAAGATGAACTACATGACGTCGACCAACGCCAACAATGGCGATTTGCGTCTGACGGTGAATTTCGATCTTGCGACTGATCCGAACATTGACCAAATCCTGACCCAGCTGCGCGTTTCGCAGGCGCAATCGCAGTTGCCGCAGGACGTCAACAACTTCGGCGTCACGGTCCAGAAGTCGGTATCCGCTCCGTTGATGCTCGTTTCGCTCACTTCTCCGACGCAGACGTATGACGGAACTTTCCTGGCGAACTACGCCTATATCAACCTGGTCGACCAGCTGTCGCGGCTGCCGGGCATTTCGAACGTCCAGGTATTCGGCGCGGGACAATACGCCATGCGGCTCTGGGTGAAACCCGACCAGCTGGCCAAGCTAGGCCTCACCGTGCCGGAGATCATCGGTGCCATTCAGGCGCAAAACACGGTCAATCCGGCCGGCAAGATCGGGAGCGAACCGATCCCCAAAGGTCAGACGTTTACTTACACGGTGCGGGCGCAGGGACGATTGCAGACGCCGGAAGAGTTCGGCGACATCGTCGTGAGGGCGAATACAGATGGTTCGTTTGTCCGGGTGAAGGACATCGCTCGCATAGATCTGGGAGCCCAGACTTATGACGTAAAGAGCCGTGTCAACGGCCAGCCAGCCGCGGTTCTTGGCATCTACCAATTACCGGGCAGCAACGCCGTTCAAGCGGCTCAGGCTGTCCGGAAGTTCATGGCGGAAGCAAAGCAGCAGTTCCCGGCCGATATGGAATATGCCGTGTCGCTCGACCAGACGCTTTCGGTTACGGAAGGGATGGACGAGATTTTGAAGACCATTTTTGAGGCGCTCGCACTGGTGGTCCTCGTTGTTTTCATTTTTCTGCAAGGCTGGCGCGCGACTCTCATTCCGTTGTGCGCGGTGCCGGTGTCGTTGATTGGCACCTTCGCTCTGTTTCCGCTCTTCGGTTTCTCGATCAACACGCTGTCGCTGTTTGGTCTCGTCCTCGCCATCGGCCTCGTGGTGGACGACGCCATTGTCGTTGTCGAAGCCGTCGAACATCACATCGAAAAGGGACTCAATCCGCCGGAGGCAACGCTGCAGGCGATGCGCGAAGTAACCGGGCCGGTGATTGGCGTCGCGTTAGTTTTGGCCGCGGTTTTCATCCCAACCGCGTTTCTGCCCGGCATTACCGGGCGGTTGTATCAGCAATTCGCGGTGACGATTGCCATCTCGGTGGTTTTGTCGGCCTTCAATGCGCTGACCCTCAGCCCGGCACTCTCAGCATTGTTGCTTCGTCCGCGCAAGCAAACGCGGGGACCGCTCGGCTGGTTCTTCGGCTGGTTTAACAAGGTCTTCGGCAGCCTAACGAATGGGTATGTGAATTTGTCGCGGGTCGCGATTCGAAAAGCCGTGATGAGCTTCGCGCTCCTGGCGGTGTTGGCAGTGGGCGCCGGATGGTTCGGGTCGAGGCTGCCGAACGGCTTCCTGCCGGAAGAGGACCAGGGCTACATTTACATGGCGTTACAGTTGCCCGACGCCGCTTCGCTGGAACGGACTGATGCGGCCTGTCGCAAAATCGAGGAACTGCTCAGCCAAACGCCAGGCGTCCAATACTCGACCAGCATCATCGGGTTTAACCTCGTGACATTTGTCCAGGACACCTATAGCGCCTTTTTCTTTGTCACCCTCAAGCCGTGGAGCGAGCGCACCAAGCCGGAAGAGCAATACGACGCTATCAAGATGCGCCTGACGAGAGAGCTGGCCGGATTGACGGATGGAATTGCCTTCGCGTTTCCACCCCCGGCGATTCCCGGCGCCGGCACTTCGGGCGGATTCAGTTTTGCGCTCGAAGATCGCTCTGGGAAAGACATTGGATTCCTCGCGCAAAACGTGGGCAAGTTTGTCGAAGCCGCGCGCAAACGACCGGAGATCGGCGGCATTATTCCCGCCTTCTCGCCCGCCGTTCCGCAGGTCTTCGTCAATGTCGATCGCGACAAGGTTCTGAAGCAGGGCATCAACCTGAGCCAGGTTTACCAGACGCTCCAGACGTTCATGGGCGGCTACTTCGTCAATTACTTCAACCGGTTCGGACGGACCTGGCAGGTCTACGTCGAGGCGGAAGGCGATTATCGGACCGATGCGAGGAACGTGCGGGAATTCTACGTCCGCAATGCCAACAACGATCCGGTGCCGCTTGATGCCATCGCCACGATCAAGAACATCACCGGTCCGGAATTTACCCTGCGCTACAACGGATACCGCGCCGCCCAGCTGATTGGTGGCGCCGCGCCCGGCTACAGCTCAGCCCAGGCCATGAAGGCGCTGGAGGAAACTTTCCAGCAAACCATGCCGCCCGGAATGGGCTACGACTACATGGGGATGTCGTTCCAGGAAAAGAAAGCACAGGAAGGCGTCTCGCCCACGCTCGTGTTTGGGCTGTCGTTGCTCTTCGTCTTCCTCATTCTGGCCGCGCTTTACGAAAGCTGGTCGCTGCCGTTCAGCGTTTTATTGGGAACGCCGGTCGCAGTGTTCGGCGCGTTCCTGACGCTCTGGTTGCGTGGAATGGAGAACAACATCTATGCGCAGATCGGCCTGGTAATGCTGATCGGATTGGCCGCGAAAAACGCCATTCTCATT